>JAHELO010000182.1 GCA_024644145.1 Christiangramia sp. | reverse complement strand
AATTAAATGATATCTATACAAGAGATAAAACCTTCACAGAGTTTAAAACCATATGTGGAGTGCTATTCCTGGGGAACCTATAATACCAATGCCGAGCCAGGTGCTTCGTTCCAGATCGTACCCAATGGCTGCCTGGAACTTATAATTCACCTCAATGACGAACATTGCCAGATGATAACCGGGGAGCGAACCTGGGCAAGATCACCAAATTATATGCTTATAGGATTGTTAACCAGGGTGTATGAGGTCAAATTTCCCCACCCGGTACAGGTCTTTGCCATCAGATTCAAACCTGAAGCTTTGTACACGCTCTTCGGAATCCAGGGAATAGAAATGGCAGATAGCTATGAGAATACAAATCTGCTATTCGGAAAGGCCTTCAAAGAATTTTGTCATCGCCTTAGAGAAGAGCAAGATTTGAAATCACTGGTTCAAAGAACAGAAAAATACCTGCTGGAAATATTGAGTCATACCAGGGCAAATTCGGACTATATACCTAAAGCAGCCAGGATTCTTCGGCAGACTGAGATACCAAATATCAAGGAACTTTCCGGGAAGTTCTATATTAGCCAAAGACAACTGGAAAGAAAATTTAAAGAAGTGATAGGTATTAGTCCTAAAAAATATCTCAGGATTTTAAGGATCAACCGGGTAATGAAATTAATGGAAGAAAATGTTCCAATGGATCTAACGAGCGTGGCCTACCATTGCGGTTATTACGACCAGGCTCATTTCATCAAAGACTTTAAACAAATCACTCATCTAAATCCGAGTGTTTTCCACAAAGAACGAAAAGATTACATCGTACTTACCAGCAGCAAAGCCACTTAGGCTCTGCCGCTTAAAGTTAAAAGTTATAGTGACGTTTATTTTTTAGCAAAGTATTTTTGAAACTTCCAATAAGATAATCCGCCTAATATCGCTACTACGCCAATTGAATAATATACAAAAGTTGGAGTGATTACTTTATCACCACTGGCATAGGAATGTAATCCGCTTAAATAAAAGTTTACTCCAAAATAGGTCATCATAATACTGGCAAAAGCTATGATCGCCATAAGGTTAAAGAACCAGCGACTTCTTAAACCGGGAACCAGTCTCATATGTATTACAAAAGCATACACCATGATACTAATAAGGGCCCAGGTTTCTTTAGGATCCCAGCCCCAGTATCTTCCCCAGCTTTCATTGGCCCATTGCCCACCCAGAAAGTTACCAATAGTTAACATCACTAAACCTATAGTGAGTGCCATTTCGGTAATAACTGTGATCTCATGGATATTGATCTCCATTTTCTTACGATTCTTTTCGTTGGTAAGGATCATTAGAATAAGAGCCACCGTACCCAGTATCATTCCTAAGGTAAAGGGTCCATAACTACCAACGATAACAGACACATGAATCATTAACCAGTAAGAATTCAAAACAGGTTGAAGGTTTGCAATAGCAGGGTCCATCCAGTTCCAGTGTGCGATCATTAGAATCATGGATGCTACGAACGCGGTGGATGCAATGGTGAGATTGGATTTTCTACCAAAGGCCAGCCCAAAAAACATGGTAGCCCAGGCCACATAGATCATTGATTCATACGCATCACTCCAGGGAGCGTGCCCAGAAATATACCATCTAGCTGCAAGACCCGCAGTATGGATAATGAATAAAATCAGGATCGATATCGCGCCAACCTTAATCAGTGATCGAATGATCTTATTATCGTTAAAGATCTGTACGATCACAAATACAAGCATCAATAAACCGGCGAGCATATACATCCAGAATAAGTTTCTGAATACATCGTACTTATTATATAATATCTCGGCATTTACTTTCTCCTGGGATGGCATTACCTCTGCTCCAAATTTGCGCTGATAACTTTTTATACTCTCCAGGTATTGATCTGCCTTCTCATAATCTCCAGTCTCACGAGCAGTACGTAAAGCATTCATATATATAGGCAGGATCTGCTGGGTGTATACCGAGTCCATTCCTTTAAGATTCGCTTCACCTACTTCTGGATAGGAGATCCATTTGTTATTTTCATCTTCCGGGATAGGAAAGATCTTAAGTACTTTCCCCTGTACAGCCTGATATAAAAGATTTACTTTTTTATCTGTTTCAATAAAATCTTTCTGAAACTTATTTGGTACGGCGGCCTTATAAGCCCCTTCCAGGAAAGGAGATAATTTATAATTTCCTCTTTCATCAAAGAAGTCGGTTAGAGCCAGATATTTTTTACCTTTTTCTACCCCAAGGATATTATGCAGACTATCATTTTTCTTCTGAACATAAATTAGCGGTGCCTGGTACCAGAATACCGGATTTTCTGTGATCGAAACCAACACCTGGTCTGAACTTAGCCCTGCATATTCATCACTCTTGCTAAGCTTACGTAGCAATTCAGACGAATAGGTATTGGCGGGTTTCATTCTTCCCCCTGCATCCTGAATAATAAGTTTTCCGAATTCAGCTGCATGGTCTTCACTTACCGCATTTGCCTTAATAATACTATCTATCTGGGTATCATTAGAATCTGCATGATCATGCTCATCTTCCTGAGCAACGGCACCTAAAGTAGTGGTTAATAGAACCAACAGAGTCGCCAAGGATTTTTTACGTTGTTTTATCTTTTCAAGGGTCTTTTCCAGATGTCCAAATCTGGAGTTCTTATCAAAAAGTATCCACATTAATCCAAAGTATAATAAAAAGTAGCCTATATAAGTAGTCCAGGTTCCCCAGAAATCATGATTCACAGACAGTATGGTACCTTTCTCATCGGGATGAAAACTGGACTGGAAAAATCTGTATCCTTTATGATCCAGAACGTGATTCATATAGATATCATACGGTCTTGGCTCCTTTCCATCTTCAATGATCTCAACCTTACTTTTAAATGAAGCATACCCGGGGGTAGCCCTGTCTGCCGTTCCGGGATATTTTTCGGCAATAAAATCATTCAGTTTTAAAGCAAAAGGTAATTCCTTTTCTATAGACCCGTAATTAAGAAAGATCTCCAGACCTCCTACCTGCACCTGCACAGGATCGGCAACAACTCCCTGTCCGCCAAGTAAAGTTACCGTTTCAGATTCGCCACCAGATGACACCTGAAGCGTAACTGCGTCCATATCTTCTTTGGTCTTGGGATTTGTAGGAACAATATCATACTCGCCCATAACCAGGGGTTCAGGTATTACGAATTGCATGTTCCCAATATTATAGAGAGATCTCAGCATCAGGGTTTGTGTGGAGTCTTTTACCAATTCTCCCTGTTTTTGATCTGCCATTCTCATGTAAGTACCGTCAAAAGGTGAATCAATAAGATATTCGCCTTCTTCTGTTACCTGTATATTAATAGCGCCGTCCTGTGGGCTGTTTAGAGTAAACAGAACGTTATGAATATTACTCACTTCGCCCTGTCTTAAATAATGATCATGACGATCACCATCGCCTGCTTCAACGATCTTTAAATAATTTTCACCATCTTCAGTAGGAACCAGCGCCTCTTCAGCTCCATGGATAAAGTTTGTAACTTCAAACGATACCGGCTGTCCATTAAAGTCTGTATTTAAGGTGTAGTCATTTTCCACTTCTGGCCCAAATAACACATCTTCCTGTAATACTCTTCTTCTCGCATTGCCATCAATTTCACCATCAATAAAGAAAGTGAGATATGATTCGTAGGTCATAAAGGTATTGGTAGTTTCTCCCTCCCGTATTGGCATGATCCCTTCGTAGCTGATGTATCTTGTAATAAAAGCACCTATTAAGATCAGGATAAAAGAAAGGTGCAGCAATAAGGTGCTCCATTTTTCTTTTTTATAAAGCTGATAACGTTTAATATTACCAATAAAGTTGATAAGAAGGAAAAGCATAATACCTTCAAACCACCAGGTATTATAAATCAGTATTTTTGCGGTCTCAATGCTATACCAGCTTTCTATAAAAGTACCCATGGCCATGGCTACTGCGAAAATTATAAATAAAACGGCCATTATTCGGGTAGAAAAAAGGATTGAGGCTATTTTTTTCTGCATGGAAGAAGTGTCATTTTAACGGCTGCAAATTTAACGATTTATTATCAGTTTTCAGGGTATATCCCAATTCATTCTATACTGTACAAATGTTAATTTCAACCGCATAAAATTTTTGGTATTTTAGCCGAATGATCAAAGTGGTTATTATTGGGGGCGGAAATGTGGCAACGCACTTATACCAAAGCTTTTCCTGTGAAGACAAATTAGATATAGTACAGGTCTTTAACCGGAATAAAGCTCACCTTAACTTTGTTAGGGAAAAACACAAGAGAATTTCAGATCCCGAAAAAATTGAAGAGGCAGACCTTTACCTCATCGCGGTAAAGGATGAAAAGATCACCGAGGTAGCCAATAAATTAACGCTGAAAAGTGGTGTGGTAGCTCACACATCTGGCAGCCAGCCTATGAATAGTTTAAATAGGTTTCAAAATTTTGGAGTTTTCTATCCTTTACAGACATTTTCAAAATCCCGGCCTGTAGATTTTAAAGAAGTGCCAATTTGCGTAGAAGCCAATACTTCAGCCAATTTGAATTTCCTGAAGAAGGTCGCTACTCTTATAAGTAACAGGATTTATGAAGTAGATTCTGAACAGCGCAGAGTTTTGCATTTATCGGCGGTGTTAGTAAACAATTTCAGCAATCATCTTTTTACTCTGGCCGATGAATATTGCCGTGAAAATGAACTGCCATTC
>JAHELO010000181.1 GCA_024644145.1 Christiangramia sp. | reverse complement strand
GTTTTCGTTCTCCTCAATATTTACCGCGTTAACCTCGAACATGGTGTTCGGATTTTCTATCTGTCCCGGCTCTTCAAATAAGCTCTGGGTATATCTTCTATAATCTCCCCTTACAAGATCCATAGTTCCAAACCTTAAAATGGTGGGATCCTGAAAATCTGTAAGGAACATCCTTATAAATCTTATTGATCTAAAATCTGCGATACCACCAATGGCGCTGGTAGGTTCAAAAATTGGCACTTTAAACTGCAACCATCTTACAGGTAAATCCTGGCCATTCCTTAATGTGGTGGTTAGTTCTTTTACATCTGTGATATACGGGTTATTATCAATATTCATCCCCTGGAAAAACGGGATCTCATATTCAAAATAACTATTGATGGTGTTCATCGTATTATCACGGTTAATATCCTCTGTTGTGGGAAGAGTCGAGTTTCCGCGATTGGTATCGGTCACCTGAGTTGGTGAGTTACCCTGGGTACCGTTATAATTCTGGTAACGTTGAATTATGCTTCCATCGGTATTCAGGAAGTACTGATAATTATCTGCGGAAGGATCTGGAAGACCTGCAAAATCGGTAAATCTCGCCGCTTCTTCAGTATCCTGCAATCCATCGTAACCAGCATCTTGCAAGGTTCTGGCCGCCCCTTCAGTATCAAAAGCATATACCAGAGAGTTATCTGCTGGCACCTGTCCATAGGAGGTATTTATCGTATTAGCTTCGCCTTCGCCTTCCGGTAAACCGTTCTCATATTGCTTTCTACCATCCTTTAAAACATCTTCAGAAATATTACCAAGGTTGAAATTAATGGTTCCTCCTGCTCTGCCCGAATTTTCAGGATAGATATATGGGTCCATCACCCAGAACTGAATGTACTCTACGTTGGATTGTTCGAAATTGGTAGTATTGATAGCACGCATTATCCCACCAAAATTTCCGGAGGGATTTGGAAGATTGTTGCCACCCGCTGCTGCTGGATTATAGTTATAAGGCCCTCTTTCTGAAGGATTGTAGGCAACATCCATTGTATATACCACCTGGGACTGGCCCTGCACTACATCTACGTTCGGAAAAATTTCACTGATCGCTACCCGTCGTGTAGCATAATTAGATATGTCTGAATCACTTATCCCGCCTGGGCGGTTGTTGCTGTAAAAAACGGGGTCTATGGTATACCACGCCATTTTAGCCCTTTTATAACCAACCTTAAGGTCTCCGTTGGCCAATTCCCCGCCAAAACCAATTGGAACACTGGATAATTCCCAGCTAAGAGGGTTATTGATATCAATAGAAGTTTGGGCGGCTTCAAAATCATCAATATAGGTGGTGGCTTTTCCGTCAAAATTATCTGAAGCCGGGCTACCAGGAACCAGGTAGGCAAATTCACCACGCACAGATACATTCGATTTTACATCGGTATCTATATTGGGTAATTTATTAACAAGTCTTGTAAGGAAAGGAACCTCGGTGCTGTAATTAAAATTCAGACCAAGAATCGTGTTATTAATAGGTTCATAACCATAATTCGCCTTCTGGGTTAATGGTCTTTCCTTAAGATTTATAAAAGTACCGCCTACCAGGAATTTATCATTAAACTGATGCTCTACATTTATTCCCGTAAACCGTTTGGTTTGCTGACCAAACAGGGCATTATTTTCTGTATTTACCTGGATAGGAATATCTGAAGCCAACAATGCCTCATCAAGAATCTGCACTCTCCCCAGTTCGTAGTTCACCACATAATCTACACCCTCCTGCAAGATCCTTCCTCCGGCAGTCACTGTCACAGATCCCGGTGGCAGGTTAAACCCGATAGGAATACCTTCTATCTCGGCAGATTTATATCTTCCCTTTAACTGAAATTTATTCTTATCCGCCTCTTCCTGTTCTGCCTGCGTTTTTGTGGTCCTGTACATCGCGCGGAAAACATATTTCTGCTGATTCTCATTCCAGGTTTCAGGCAGGGAATAATCTTCTACTCCCCCATTCGGTGTTTCATCCAGCTTTTGGAAAAGGTGGCTACCAAAAGGTTCCACGGTGGTAAAGATGATATTCCCATTCTGAGGATCTATAGTGATCTGCGGAACATAATCAAAGAATCCATCCCCCCCGTTAATAGGATCGTTATTTGTATTTAATTGATCCAGCCTGAAAACACGAAGCAGTGGCGTCTCCATCACATCCTCTGGCAGGGTAGTTCCCGGCACAGGTCTTATATAATTGAGCGGCTGCGGATCTGTATACAATATGTTCATCCTGAAATCCTGGCGCTCTAACTGATAAGCCCCCAGACTATAGATGTTTTTCATCATCAGGTCCCAAACCGGTTCGTTTACATTTATAATGGTGCTTTTGAGCATTTTTACCACCAGGTTCTGGCTGGCACGTGGATTAGACCCGGTATCTGGTGTCTCCCCGGGGTTATTGGTAGTGGCATTTACCCCGTCATTAGCAAATTCACCTACCTGGTAAACCTCACCGTTGATAGTATACTGGAAAGCAACCCCCAAAACCTCATCATTGCTCAAACGCTGATTGAGGGATATATATCCTAATTGTGTATTTACGGTATATTCTGAAGGTTTTAACTGCCTTGCGTTTTCCAGTTTTGCATAATCTGTACCTTCAGATACGGTCACACTTCCAAACCCACGATCTACCGTAGCTATATCCCTGATGGCAGGTGTAAGTACAGTTTGAGCAGGACCAGTAATCCCGAAAGGGTTAAAATCGTTATTCTGGTTGCTTGGAAAAGCACCCGCCGGCTGATTAAAAAATCCTCCGGGTATATTATCAAGACCAATATTCCCCGGAACATTTGTTTCTCCCAGGTCCTGGATCGCCACTATATTCCTTGTATCCTGAATATTCTGAATGTTATTGGTGCGGTTGGTCACCCAAACCTGAATTCTCTTGATCTGGATATTCGTATTGATAAAAGGATAATTTTCCAGAGCCTTGTCATAGGTGTCCCGGAAATAATGAGCAAGAAAGAAGTGCCTGTCCTGATCATAATCCAAAGCAAACTTTTCAAAATCTTCCACAGTTGCGCCACCTTCAACATTCACAGTTCGACGCTCTGATTTTTGTTCAGAAAACACCCCTGTAATACGGGTCTTTCCGAATTGTAATTCAGTTTTAAAACCAAAAAGACTTTGAGCTCCCTGTATCAGGGCATTGTTTAATGGCATATTCACATTCCCCACCTCAATCTTTTGCACGATATCATCCTCATTGGGTGTATACTCCAGTTTTAACTGATTCTGGAAATCGAAGGTTGATTCTGTATCATAATTCGCGGTGATCTGCAACCGCTCTCCTACCTGTCCCAGCAGACTAAGACTTATACGCTGATCAAAGTCGAAGGATAAATTCCGCCTGTTACGTGGTGAAAAAGCAGGGTTATCCTGTTTGGTATATAATAATCCAAGGTCGAGCTCCACAGAGCCCTGGGGCACGATATTGATCTCGGAACCTCCAAATAATGATTCAAAGAAATTGCTGTTCACATAAAAATCTGGAAGCAGGTCTTTCTGGATATCCTCAGCTCCCTCCTTACGCCCCGACAAGGCATCATTCTTCAGCTTAAAATAGGAACGCATCTCCTCCTGCAATATGAGTTCTTCAAATTCTTCCGGAGTTAAAACAAGAGGTAGTCCAAGATTGATCTCCCCCAGGTTTTCCTTATAGAAATAACGGTTGAGAATGGGATCGTATTCATATTTAGAAACAATGCTTTCTGGGTCGGGAAGACTTATTTCACCCAAAACATATCCGGTCGCAGTGGTATCCTGTGGTGTTTCCTGAGCCAAAGAATCCACTGAAAAAACCAGCATCATCAAAATGGTCAGGTATACCGGTACAGGCAATTTAGAGTAATGGTTCCTCAATTTACTTACAGCTTTTTAAGAGCCAGTTTTATAATAGATTCAACGGTAGCTTCAGTATCTTCTTTAAGGATCTTCTCAACAACTTTAGCAGCCTGACGCCGGTTATATCCTAAGATCTCTAAAGCAGATAACGCTTCTTCCTTATTAGTATTGCTTTGAGAGACCAAAACTTCATCTTCTCCCAACACTTTTAGAACCTTATCTTTAAGATCTAAAATCACCCTTTGCGCCGTTTTGGCTCCAATTCCTTTCACACTCTGTATCGTGGGTACATCTCCAGTAGCGATCGCCTGGGTTACCTCTTTAGGCTGTAACGATGATAACATCACCCTGGCCGTACTGGTACCAACTCCTGAGACAGAAATCAATAACTTAAAAATTTCCCTTTCAGATTTTTCCATGAAGCCATACAAGGTATGCGAGTCTTCTTTCACCTGAAGATGGGTATATAAGCTTATTGCTTCAGAATCCTGGATGAGCGAATAGGTATGTAATGAAATATTTACTGCGTATCCAATTCCGTTGCATTCAACCACAACATATGTTGGATTTTTTTCAATTAATTGGCCTCTTAAATGATGAATCATGAAAAAAACTTGTGTTCAATCTCAAATGTAACAAAATAAACTAAAGGCAGAAATTGGGTTTCTGCCTTTTAAAGTGAGATTATATTTTTATTTATTTTTAAGCCTTTTTTCCTTCTCCTGGGCGTCTACCACAGCCACCGCAGCCATATTCACAATTTCTTCCACACTGGCTCCTAACTGTAAAATATGAACAGGCCTCTTCATCCCCATCATAATAGGCCCAATAGAATCTACATTATTCAACT
>JAHELO010000180.1 GCA_024644145.1 Christiangramia sp. | reverse complement strand
ATATAAGATTTTTTCATCCATACATAAGCGAAGCAATCCAATAAGGGTCCCATGAACCTGTTCTTGAAATTATATTTAGACTCTCCTGCCAGCCTTGGATAATGTGGAATCTCCACCTCCTTTATTTTACCGTTTTGAAGTAAAACCATCGCGGGTAAGAAGCGTTGTAATCCCTTGAACATGGGAATATCCTGCGCATATCGGGTTTTCATGATCTTTAAGGGGCAACCCGTATCATGCATATAATCTTTAGTAAATATATTTCGTACCCCGTTTCCCACCTTAGAGGAAATTCTTTTAACCAACGTATCTTTTCTGTCTCTTCTCCAGCCCGTCACGAGATCATATTCCCCCAGAAAGGGTAACAATCTTTCAAAATCCTCCGGATAGGTTTGAAGGTCGGCATCCAGATAACCCAGATACGGGGTTTGGGTATGATCAAAAGCCGCCTTCAAGGCCGCACCTTTTCCAAAATTTCTTTCAAATATTAAACAGCTGAAGTCTTCGTTGCCCCTACAATATTCCAGGATCATTTTAGGGCTGGAGTCAGATGAGCCATCATCTACCATTAAGACCTTAGTCTTTTTGCTAGCGTTATGCAGGTAATCTTTTAAATGCTGAAATAATTGAGGCAAGCACTCTTCCTCATTATATACAGGAACTATTATGGTAAATTCGTAATTCATGCTTTTGCAATGATTGGGGAACAAAGTTTAAGGAGATCGATACTGGACTTAATTGTTATGGTAAAAGTGATTGCTCTGGGATATAAATAAAGTTTCGGGGACCGGGTAGAAATACACGGAGAAAAATTCAGCAAAAATTCAGGCATAAAACAGATCTCGAAATTGTCGGCTAAATTAAGATATTTTTGCGAACCAACTAAAGGTTCGTTAATCGGCAAAATCTGTAGTTAGTAGATTTTTTAACAACTTTGTACGAGAAAGTGGATTTTCCTTCTATATTTACGTGCCCAATCTATTTTAACACCTGCTTAGCTAACTGTAAAACAACTGGTTATGCTAAAGCTACAGGATTATATCCTTAATACCGAAGAAGAATTTAAACAGATCAATTCCGTCAGGGAGTGGGTAGACAAAATCCATGATTCTGGTACTTTCTTTAAACTATCCCTTAAGACCTTAGAATTGATTAGGAGATTCAATAATTTATATTCAGAGGTATTTGAGAATAATGACCGTTCCCCTAACCTTATTAATCAATTAATGATTACTGCCAGGGGTCTGGAAACAGAATTAGTAAGAGAAAATTAAAAAAATTTAATAGTATTAGATACTGATTATCAAAAACTTCCTTCGGGAAGTTTTTCTTTTTTTGACCCACCGCTATTTTTTACCTGAAAAAACATTGTTTTATTTATAAAGTGGCTTATATTTGCAACCGCAAAAAGGTCTCGTAGCTCAGCTGGATAGAGCATCTGCCTTCTAAGCAGACGGTCACAGGTTCGAATCCTGTCGAGATCACAAAAAGCCACGCCTTTCGCGTGGCTTTTTTGTTTTCATTACACTTCATTCTTCAAATAATTTCACAATTATTTATTAGCCTATCTTAAAGTATTGTCAAAAGCTTAAAATTGATCTGGCATCGTATCTAATCTTCCTAAATTAGATATTAATACAATTAAAACACAATCAATAAACCCTTATAAATAGTGCCATCATGGCATTATTTGATAAAGTTATTCAAGGTAATGCAGGAAATTCCAGATTTTTCCGAAAATTCCATTGAGCAAATTTTAACAATTCTTGAAAAAGAAAAGGAGATCAGTTGCAGGCTTCCTGGTAACGGAGTTCTACATATAGAAAAAGACCTGCCCTACCTGGTGATTTATAGACGGCAGGATGAGGATAAAGGTACCCGTCGCCTCGTCACCAGCGAATCATCTTATATGATCATTGGCAACAAAGACTTTAATGGCTACCAGGATCTGCTTATACACTTATCTGGAAATATCTCTTCAAAACTGGAATCTTATTTATTATTCGAGATATATTCTGCAGATAACGATTCCTCAATGTTTAAGATAAAAGGGCCCGCTCAAAAATTACCTTCTACCCTGGAGACCTTAAAAGAAGAGTTCTTAAAAATCAATACAGCATTTTCAGGTCTTTATCTGGACTGTGAAATAATGGATACCCCACACCGCCAGCCTGAAGGAATGGAACCCTTAATGAGTATCGAGCAGGCTAAAAATTGCGGGGCCGTCCTGGTTGGGCTGGAAATACCACCCGTATTCAGAACTGAAGATAACAGACTTTACCCAGTGTTCTTCAGAAGCTTTAAAGATTATGTAATTAAAGCTATACACCGTTCATTTTTTGATTTTATCAGGGTACAAACTTCCGCAGGAGTTGCAAGTTTTAACGCCCTGGGAAGAAAATATCTGAAGCAAATTGTCTTTGATATTGATAAACAACTGGTAGATATTGAGAAATCGTATCAGTTCTTATGGCTGGTCTCCCCGGCAAATATCCACGAAATTAAACAAGAGTTCTTTAAAAGTAACTATGATAGGGTTATAGATTATCATTACAGGTTACTCCCGGTAGATCCAGATGTTTTGAAAAGGCGACTGTATAATCTTAAGATCGAAGATATAGACGATCCCGCCATGTCGTATTTATTCCGTGAGAAACGGGAAGAGCTGGATATGCAGATAACCATGTTGAGTGAGCGGGGCTCCCGGAATTTCCTTTATGATAGTATAAGGCTTTATAAAGGTGTGGAAAAACCTCTTTGCGAGGAAGCACGGAAGATCTTAAATGAGGTACCTGAAGAGGACGAAGAGAATCAGCAAGATTTGCTTGATGCTAGGGCATTTAGTAGTATGGCCAGAAAAGAATTTGACTATTACCGGGAGCAGGATGAAAATTTTAAGTGCCGGGTCCATATCAGGAAAGATGTGAATGTGATGATGGTTTCTCAAGGTGAACTTTATATCCCGCAGGATTATAAAATGAATCGCGTGGAGGCCGAAGCTTTAATCCAGCATGAGGTAGGTACCCATGTTCTTACCTATTATAATGGAAGTAAACAGCCACTAAGCCAGTTAAGCATTGGCCTGGCAGATTATGACCCACTTCAGGAAGGTTTAGCCGTAATGTCTGAATTTATGGTAGACGGGCTCACCCCTAACCGTTTAAGGATACTGGCCGGACGCGTTCTCGCCGGGGAAGCCGTAATGGAAGGCGGTAACTTCCAGGAAATTTTCAGATTACTGAAGATGGAATATGGATTTTCGGCCGAAAGGGCTTTTAATATTACCTCCCGTATTATGCAGGGAGGTGGGTTCATGAAAGACATCATCTATTTGAAAGGCCTTGTTCTTTTAAAAGATTACCTAAAGGACGGCGGGGAATATGAACCACTGCTGGCAGGGAAATACGGAATTAACCATACTGAAATCATCCGGGAATTAACCGATAGAAAAGTTTTAAAACCTATGCAGATCAAACCAAGGTATCTGCATAGTGATCAAATGTTCGAAAAATTAAAATTAATCAGGCAAGGCTTAGGCCTTTCACAAATGGTACGCAAATGAAAATATGTTTTGTTTTAAATGATGTAGAAAATGAGAAAAACGGAACTTCTGTAGCTCTCATGAGTATGGCCCATCAAAGAGGTCATGAGGTATATGCAATGGGAGTAGGAGATTTTAATTTTCACCATGATTCACCAATCACAATAAATGCCACCCAGGTCCCTAAAAACACCAAAACCAAATCACCGGAAAAATTCCTGGAAGCATTGCAAGGTAAAAAGGCCAGAAAAAAACAGATCGATTCCACCAGCCTGGATGTACTCTTTATTAGAAACAATCCTACTGAAGAAGTTGGGAGGCAGTGGGCAGAGCAGGCCGGGGTTGCCTTTGGCAGAATGATTCAGCAGGAAGATGTACTGGTGCTTAATGATGCCTATGCCCTATCTCATGCATTTATAGACAAGTTATACTTTGAAGAGTTACCACAGGAAATTAAACCAGATTCAATAATTACCAGAGATAAAGATCAGCTACTGGATTTCTGGGAAAAACAGGGTAAGAAAATGGTTTTAAAGCCCCTGGAAGGCTCCGGAGGACAGGACGTTTATTTGATAGACGAACATGAAAAGAATGTAAACCAGATCATAGACCATTTAATTTCCCAGGGATATGTGATCGCACAGGAATTTCTTCCGGCGGTAAAAGACGGAGATGTGAGAGTCCTACTGCTTAATGGAAAAGTCATGGAGCAGGACGGAAAAAAGGCGATCATTAGAAGAGTTGCTGGCGAAGGGGAATTCAGAAGTAATTTTGCACTTGGAGCTACTGCAGACAGCAGTGATCTCACCCCAGAAATGCAAAGGATCGTAGATCTTACCGCTCCCAAGTTAATAAGAGACGGTTTATTCTTTGTTGGCCTTGATATCGTAAAGGATAAGTTGATAGAGATCAATGTTCTTAGCCCTGGTGGGATGGAACGCTTTAAAGATATTGGCTTACCTCCTTTTACAGATTATGTGATAGAGGCAATAGAAAGGAAAGTTGAATATAAAAAATCTTACAAAGGCCAGTTGAGTAACAGAACACTGGCTACAATGGATTAAAACATTATTTATGGCTGAAGAAATTAAAAAAGAAATCCCCAGAATCATAGGCACCTACAATTCAGGAAAAAAGGGGCCATTACTTTTTGTTACCGGTGGCATTCACGGGAATGAACCCAGTGGGATAAAAGCCCTTCAAACCGTTTTTAAAGAACTGGAAAAGACCAGACCTGAAATTAA
>JAHELO010000179.1 GCA_024644145.1 Christiangramia sp. | reverse complement strand
TGAAAACTCCGGAAAGGCAACTGCCACTTCCGATTCAATTTCGTGCTGAATACTATCGTTAAGTTTCTGAACCCATACACTGTCTGGATATTGAGAAGGAAAAAGAAAGGGATAGACCTTTTTTAACTGAGGCAAGGTCTCGGCAGAAGCAGCTGCGAATTTTTCATCAAACCTTACCAAATTAAATTCAGCATTGATCTTCTCGATCTTTTCTTCAGTTTCAGATCTTTTATCACAGGAAAACAGACTTACGAGAAGTATTAAAAATCCTAATTTCTTCAGCATAGCTTTCTATTATGAAGGCTTTAACGCCTGTGCCTTTTAAAAATTGGCTTTAAGTATTAGATTTGCGAGGCAAAGGTATTACTTACAAACTTAATCACCCAATATTATGCGGACCGAAAAAGTAGCTGACCATATAATAAACTGGCTAAAAGATTATGCCACGAAAGCGAATATGAATGGATTCGTAATTGGAGTGAGCGGAGGAATAGATTCTGCGGTGACCTCTACTTTATGTGCAAAAACAGGGATGCCGACATTATGTCTTGAAATGCCTATACATCAGCATAAAACCCAGATTAGCAGGGCCAGAAAACATATAAAGGAACTACAGGATAATTTTGCCAATGTAAGCAGTCTTGAAGTAAACCTGACACCTGTTTTTGAAGAATTTAGAAAAGGTATGCCGCAACACCGGGAAACAGATAGCCTGGACCTTGCACTTGCCAATTCCCGGGCCAGATTAAGAATGACCACATTATACTATTTTGCAGGACTTCATAAATATCTTGTTGCCGGAACAGGGAATAAAATTGAAGATTTCGGGGTGGGGTTTTACACAAAATATGGAGATGGCGGTGTAGACCTTAGTCCTATTGCAGACCTTGTAAAGAGTGAAGTATATGACCTAGGAAAATATCTAAACATTATAGATGACATAATGGGCGCCCCACCTACTGATGGTCTCTTTGGAGACAGCCGAAGTGACGAAGACCAATTGGGCGCTTCTTATGATGAACTGGAGTGGGCGATGAAGCAGGTGGAGCAAGGAAAAACAGCTGATGATTTTGAAGGAAGGAAGAAAGAAGTACTTACAATCTACACAAGGCTTAATAAAGCTAATCAGCATAAAATGAATCCCATACCCGTATGCGAGGTGCCCGTTCACCTGAAGAATTAAGCACTTTATCGAATAACTATAGCACTTTCAGATTATAAAAGGCCAAAGCGTTATTTTAGGTAAACGAAACCGAACTTAACGAGTTGCCCCCGGACTTGTTTTAATTTAAAATCATGTATCGAGTATTAATTGCAGACCATCATCCTATCATATTGGAGGGTGTAAAATGTATACTTCAGAACAATCCGGCACTTCAGGTAATCGGGAGAGTGAGTAGCGGTGCCCAGCTTTTTAATCAGCTGGAAAAAGACGCTCCAGATGTTTTGATTATAGAACTGGATCTTCCCCAAATAAACGGGATAAATGCCATTAGGCGTATTAAACAGGAATACCCTGAAGTAAAAACACTCATTTTTAGTTCGCACCCTGAAGAGATGTACGCTTTAAGTGCTATTAAAGCAGGTGCCGCAGGATATATTTCCAAACATACAGATAACGAGACTCTTGAAAAGGCGATCTATCAGGTAGCACGTGGTGGAATTTATTTAAACCGCAAGATCACAGAAAAACTGAATTCCGGAATTTCGCGTGGCAAGAGCTTAATAACCAAATTCAAAAAGCTTTCTACCCGGGAGACTGAGGTTCTTAATTTACTTTCGTCTGGCAAGAGAAATAAGGATATCGCGGAAGCACTGGACATCAATGAAAAAACGGTTAGCACCTACAAAACCCGATTGTTAAAAAAACTTAAGGTAGATAATGTGGCTGATCTCATTACCCAGTCCAGATTATTACAATTAAATACTACATAACCCTTCCCAGCCTGTCTGAAAGAATAGTATTTAAATTGGTATAGCTCATTATTTCCTGGATCATTTCGGTTCTGTTTTCATCAGAATCCACATTCTTTATTTCCTCAACCAGTTCATTTATCTTTCTACCTACAAGATACCTGCGTAATGATAAAATTGTCTGGGTTACGTATTGAGAAATTCCCTGCTCCTTTTTCTTAACCGGGATATCATGTCTTTCCCAATCGTGTAATTCATATTGCTCTTCTTCCATGAGAATATCTGTAAGTTTTACCGCCTGAGATTTTTCAAGATCATTTATAATGGTTTCTACCCCGAAATCATCCTCACTGTTTAGTTTTTCCACCAGTAACAAAAAAAGCTCTCTAAAATCCTTATTGGTAAATTCTATCTCATCCTCCTGTAGGTCCAGGAAGATCTTCTCGAAGACCCGGGCCTCCTGAACTTCAGACTCATAGACCATTTCCCCATGCTCATTCTGTTTCAGCAGAATATCATGAAATTCTCCTACCTCCTTACCGTAAAGCACTAAAAGACTGATGATCTTACGTTCCAGTTCATATAACTGGTCTACTTTAGTCCTGGGTGCTTCAGCCTCCTTAACTACTTCCATATTACGCTTCTTGGGCGCGGCAGTAGACTTAGCTCCTTTATTTTCTATCTGGGCAAGGGTGGCATAAAGAACGTCCTCATTAATATCCATGATCCTTGAGCATTCCTGCAAATAGACTTCACGCTGAATATTATCCGGAATCTTTGAGATACTCTGCACCATATCTCTGATGAGCCCCGCTTTTTTAACAGGATCATTTTTGGCCTCATCCATCAACAAGGAAGCCTTATAGGTAATGAAGTCATAAGAGTTCTCCTGCAAAAACTCTCTAAGTTCTTCTTCAGAATTTGAACGGGCAAAACTATCTGGGTCTTCACCTTCTGGGAACGGACAAACCTTTACATTCATGCCCTGTTCCAGAATAAGATCTATCCCACGTAAAGATGCTCGCGTACCTGCCGCATCGCCGTCAAATAGAACCGTAATATTTTTGGTGAGCCTGTTAATGAGTCTTATCTGCTCCGGGGTAAGAGCGGTACCAGAGGAAGAGACCGTATTTTCAATGCCACTTTGATGAAATTGAATTACATCTGTATAACCTTCTACCAGGTAACAATTATCCTCCTTGGCGATCGCCTGCTTGGCATAATATATACCATACAGAACCTTGCTTTTGTGATAGATATCACTTTCGGGAGAATTTAAATATTTAGCAGCTTTTTTATTATTTGAAAGGATTCTACCTCCAAAACCGAGCACCCGCCCAGACATAGAGTGAATAGGAAACATTACCCGACCTTTAAACCTGTCGAACCTTTTATTTTCTTTCACTATAGTTAGCCCGGTCTTCTCCAGAAATTCAAGCTTGTAACCGGCCTCCAGTGCTGCTTTTGTAAAAACTTCCCAGTCATCTGGAGAATATCCCAGATCAAATTTCTTGATCGTTTCCGGAGTAAAGCCCCGTTCCTTGAAGTAACTAAGCCCTATGGCCTGGCCTTCATCTGTAGTATGCATTCGTTTCTGGAAAAACTCATTAGCAAACTCCGAAACCAGGAACATGCTTTCACGCTCATTTGCCTGCTCCTTCTGCTCCTCACTTTGCTGGGTTTCCTCAACCTCAATCCCATATTTCTTTGCGAGGTATTTTATAGCCTCGGGATAGGTGAAATGTTCGTGCTCCATAAGAAAAGCGACCACGTTCCCCCCTTTACCACTACTAAAATCCTTCCATATCTGCTTTACAGGAGATACCATAAAACTAGGACTACGTTCATCTGTAAATGGACTCAATCCTTTTAAGTTACTACCCGATCTTTTGAGCTGCACAAAATCACCAATTACCTCCTCAACACGAGCGGTTTCAAATACATTATCTATGGTTGCTTTTGAAATCAATGGAATTTTATTGCTTTAGGGTTTCCTGAAATTTAGTAAAAAATAAGGGCTTCAAAAATATAAATTATAATTTCTGAAGCCCAGTTAAATCTAAACTATATTGGCTAATTAATCTACATCAAAGCGAAGACCCAGTGAAATATTATGAAGTTCGGTATTTGGTTCTTTAAATATTGGGCTAAGGTCATATTTAGCATATAAAGTAGCCCAACCCCATCCTAAATATCCACTTAGTCCATAAACGAAATCGTTGGTGTTATAATTTCCTTTTAGCTTATCTTTTCTTTTATCACCGTCAAGCTCGTACTTCAGTTTCTGACGCTCGCCAATATTGAATCCGGCAAATCCCCCAAGGCCTATTTTAAATTTCCCTTCCGTAGAATACCTCACGTAATCCTCACTTTCCGTCTTGGAAGAGGGTCCAAATTCGAAGTGCACCGGCGCAACCAACTTATCCATTCTGAATTTTGATTTATCTAAATTGAATTCAAACTCTTGCAGCACAGCTTCTTCACCATCCTGTACGAAATAACGATTATCTGTAGGTTTTAGCCCATCAAACATGAATGAGAAACCATACTTCAGGCGCAGCCAGTTGGAATTATCAAATACTCTTGTCTTCCAGGCCCAGCCTATTTCAAAGAACCTGCTTCCTCCAATTTTAAAATCTGAATCATTTAGAGATTGACCATCTTCCAATGCATTATTAAATCCTGCGGCGATCACCAGGTCACTAGTGGTACGCTTATCATATTTAAGCTCAGGCTCCTCATTTATTTTTACGCTAAGAACACGGCCATTTTCCCCTATTGCCACATAAGATTTATTTGACAAATCATTTCTCTCTTCGAATTCATATTCATTCTCCATGATCGCGATGCGATTTTCAATATTCTTAGCATG
>JAHELO010000178.1 GCA_024644145.1 Christiangramia sp. | reverse complement strand
AAAGTATTAGATAACAGAGAATGTGGTTTACACGCTTAAGGTGCAGAACTACCGGGAATAGTTTCTGGCTGTCGCACGTACAGTAATCGAGAATTCTTAACTTTGAGCAAAATCTGAAAAAATGAAGATCAGCTTAAAAAGACTTAACGATAATTACCTGTTCGAAACTAAAAATGAAAGAGGAGATGTGGTGCTTCTTGATAATAAATCTGAAGAAGAACCAAAAGGCTCCAGCCCGATGGATCTTATTCTAAGAGGAATTGCCGGCTGTAGTAGCATAGATGTTGTTATGATCCTTAAAAAACAGCAACATGAGCTGGAAGATCTTCAAGTAGAGGTGGAAGGATTTCGTGAAGACGGAGCAATTCCAAATGTTTTCAAAAAGATCCATCTAAATTTCCTGTTGAAAGGAGAAGTTCCTTCGGCTAAGGTGGAAAGAGCGGTGAAACTTTCTATGGATAAATACTGCTCGGTTTCCAAGATGTTGGAAAAAGCTGCTGAAATAAGCTATGCCATTCAGCTGAATGGGGAGAAGATTCTTTAATGAATTTCTTTGAAACCAAAATTGTAAAAACATGGGAGCCATCCTGGAAACTTAGGATTTTAGTGGTTTAATATTTTAAGCCCAGATCCTATAGTCAGGTTTTTTCGTAAATATGTTAGATTTGCTACCGTATGAAAAGAATTGCCCCATGTCTCTTCTTATTTTTCAGTCTGTTTGTGCAGTCTCAAACTCAGAGCGAGAATCCTGAAAAGTATTTTTCTATTGATGCCAGTTATTTTTACGGTTCCATCATGGAGCATAATCCAGACATCGCTCATTTGATCACAGATCATCCTGATGGCATTCTGCTTAGCTGGAATAGAAAAACATATGGCCTGGAGGAATGGGAGCGACGATATAATTATCCTGATTTTGGATTCTCCTTTATTTACCAGGATATGAAAAATACCTACCTGGGAGAAAATTATTCGCTATATGGGCATTTTAGTTTTTACGCTTTAAAGCGACTTCTAATGCTAAGAATTGGCCAGGGGGTAGCATATACTACTAATCCATATGATCCTGATAATAATTATATTAATAACGCCTACGGAACCACATTTTTAAGCACCACCTATTTAATGGGTAATATACGCAAGGAGAATATAATAGGAGGGCTGGGCGTAAATGCAGGGGTTACTTTAATTCATTATTCCAATGCCGATACAGGATCACCTAATCACAGTACCAATACTTTTACTCTTAATGTTGGACTCAATTACCTGCTGGATCATCATGATCATCCCAATTATATTTCCCGGGTTGAGCAGGAAAAATATACTCAACCGGTACATTATAATCTAGCGCTAAGGAGTGGAGTGAATACATCTGGAGTAGTGGGTTCGCCCACTCTGCCATTTCTCACCCTGGCTGCCTATGCAGATAAGGTCCTGAACAGAAAGAGTACTTTACAGGCCGGAACCGAATTATTTTTTTCCAGATCTTTGGAAGAGTTTATAGATTATAAAGCAGCAGCCTTTCCACAACTTAACACCACAGGTGAGGAAGATGCGAAAAGGGTTGGCCTGTTTTTAGGTCACCAGTTAACCTTCAATAAAATGTCGCTGATCACCCATCTTGGATATTATATCTACTATCCATATCCTGAATACGTGGAACAGGTGTATAACCGGGTGGGCTTGCAAAGGAAATTTACCGAAGACTGGTGGGCTTCGGTGACCGTGAGATCACATGGAGCGAATGCTGAAGCAGTGGAATTTTCAATTGGGTACAGACTATGAAAAAGTTAATATTTTTACTTGTAGTTATCGGATTTCTTGGTTGTGATTCTGAAGATGCGGGAGATTGCTTACAAAAATCAGGGGAAATTGTTCAGAAGGAATTAAAGGTAGAGGACTTTCATGAAATCATGGTCTATGATAAGATCAAACTTTTTATTCAGCAGGGGGAAGAACAGAAGGTAATTGTAGAAACCGGTAAGAACCTTTTGAATGAAGTTAGCGCAGAGGTGGTGGATGGAAGGTTAATTCTTAAGAACGAAAACAGGTGTAACCTGGTTAGGGATTATGGAATTACCAGTATAAAAGTTACCGTTACAAACCTTACTTATTTAAGGCATGCAGGTAATTTTCCACTGGAAAGCATCGGTACCCTGTCGCTGGATAAGTTATGGCTGGTCTCTGAAAATCAGGCCAGGAACCTCGAAATATACACAAATGGTGATTTTAATCTGAAACTGAATGTGGAAGACCTGCGCATTACCGCCGACAATTATTCCCATTTTTTTCTGGAAGGGAAGGTTCAGAATTTTGATCTTTTTTTTGCTGCCGGGGATGGCAGATTGGAGGCTCGTGATCTGTTCGTACAGAACTATGAAATATTTCACCGGGGAACCAATAAGCTTATCATTAATCCGCAGCAAAGTCTAAAAGGTGATATATATAGTTACGGAGATGTAATTTCGGTTAACCGTCCACCAATAGTTTCGGTAAAGGAACACTTCAGAGGAAAACTGATCTTCGAAAATTAGTAAATTTCTTTGCTAGGCACGGGTAAATTCCGCGAAAAGGCTTTCCAGGTTTTTGGTCTTTTGATTCAATTGTAAGGTTTTAAGACCATTATCATGCGCGAAATCAAAGACGGCCGGTCGCATATCTTTTTTAGTATCAAAAATAAGCTCATAGGTGAACCCACCGGTGTTCTTAGCTGAAACCATATGGGGAATCTTTTGAAGGGCTATTTCTTCAATTCTGTAGTCGAATTCAACAAAAATAACCTGTTCATTACCCTCACGCAGTTCGCTTAATGTTTTATCTGCAACGATCACCCCTTTATTAATAATGATCACCCGGTCACATATAGCCTCTACCTCCTGCATGATATGTGTAGAGAGAAAAACGGTTTTCCCGGGATTGCTAGTATTTTGAGGCCGACCGATATTTCTAATAAGGGACCTTATCTCCACCAGCTGATTAGGGTCCAGACCAGTGGTAGGCTCATCCAGAATTAAGACCTCGGGGTCATGTAGCAATGCTGCTGCGAGACCAACCCTTTGGCGGTATCCTTTGGAGAGTTGATCAATGGTTTTATTTGCTTCGGGGGTGAGACCGGTAAGTTTGATCACCTCTTCCACCCGTTCTTTATTGATCTTGTAAACAGACGCATTAAATTGCAAATACTCCCGCACGAACATTTCGGTATACAAGGGATTATGTTCCGGCAGATATCCCGTAATTTTTTGAATGTTCGCAGTGTCAGTTTTTAGGTCCAATCCTTCAACACTACCTTCTCCTTCATCACACTTAAGGTAGCCGGTAAGTATCTTCATGAGAGTAGACTTTCCTGCACCGTTAGGACCCAGAAATCCTACGATCTCACCCTTGTTGACCTCAAAGCTCACATGGTCCAGGGCTTTCTGGCTTCCAAAATATTTCGATATGTTCTTTACGCTGATCGACATAAGTTCGATTTCAAAATTAGGAATAATTAATCAGGAAGACTGCTGAAAATAATTCAAAGTTTCAACGAAATATAAAAGCAATAAATTGTAATTCTCATTAAAGTGCACTGCATATTCCGAATATCGGAAAACTAGGAATTTTGAAGATAAAATATTTTGAATCTAAATTTTATGCATTACTTTAGTCCTTTACAATTATTGGAAATGACAAGTTTAATTAATTGGAACGCATTCTATTATTTTTATTTCTATACCAGAGATAGGATCGGGAATGCTATATGATTAATTATTAAATAAAATTATATGAAAGTCTCGATCTAAAATCGGGACTTTTTTTATTCATATATATGAAGCAGAAAGTCGGGATTCAGGGAATTAAAGGTTCATTTCATCATTTGGTGGCGATGGATTATTTTCATAAAGATATTGATGTTATGGAGCATATGTCTTTTCATGATCTGGCCCGCCAGCTTGCGGGGAAGGAGACGACCGAGGCTGTGATGGCTATAGAAAACAGTATTGCGGGTTCTATATTGCCAAATTATGCGCTTATAGATGAATATGATTTAAGTATTACGGGTGAGCATTATACCCCGGTAAATATGAATCTGATGGCATTGCAAGGGCAGAAAGTTTCAGATATTAAGAAGGTGTTTTCACATCCTATGGCTTTGCTGCAGTGTAAAGAGTTCTTTAAAAAACATAAGCACATTAAACTTATTGAAGATGCTGATACTGCCGAGGCTGCCAGAAGGATCTCTGAAGAAGGGAAAATGAAGGTGGCGGCTGTTGCTAGTCCGGCTGCAGCGAAAATGTATGGCCTGGAAATTCTGGCAAAAGAGATACATACCATTAAAAGCAATGCCACCCGGTTCCTGGTTTTAGGTACTAACAGGCAAAAACAAAATGGTGAAATTTTAGATAAGGCTTCCCTGAAGTTCGATCTTAAAAGTGAAAGAGGGAGCCTGGTATCTGTACTCAATATCATCAGGGATTGTTACCTGGATATGTCTAAGATTCAATCCCTGCCTATAATTGATGAACCATGGAAATATTCATTTTTTGTAGATGTAACCTTTGAAAAATACGCAGATCTTGAAAAAGCCATCGACGTACTAAAATTAATGACCGAGGAATTGAAAGTGCTGGGGATTTATAAAAATAATTTGAAATGATAACGGCGAATAGATTAGATAGTGTACAGGAATACTATTTCTCGAAGAAACTTCGGGAAGTGGCCGGGCTTAGGGCTAATGGGAAACCAATTATTAATCTTGGCGTAGGAAGTCCAGATCTTCCACCGCCACCGCAGGTGGTTGAGGCGCTGAACAATGCCCTGTCTTCCAATGGAGC
>JAHELO010000177.1 GCA_024644145.1 Christiangramia sp. | reverse complement strand
TTTCAATCTCCTTTTGCTCATAGGCTATTTTAAAATCCTGCGATTGTAAAATATGCACTCCGGCGAGCAGGTCTTCCTCATATTCCTCTTCCGGTATATAGGCCGTAATACCGTCTTCATTCTCAACAAAACTTTCAAAACCCAGATAACCAAGTTCAGCAATAAGGATCTCAGAAGCCGGCTGTACCGGCTCTATAGTAAAATGAAATTCGAGATAGTTCCCAGCCATTCTTAGAATGAATTTACAATCGCAACAAAATCTACTGCATTAAGACTTGCTCCGCCAATCAAACCTCCATCTACATCTTCTTTAGCAAAAATCTCTTTTGCATTATTAGGTTTTACACTGCCACCGTACAATATTGAAGTACTATCAGCTACTTCTTTACCTACATTTTTATCCAGCAATGTTCTAATATGTTTATGCATTTCCTGGGCCTGCTCAGGACTGGCAGTTTCTCCCGTACCAATAGCCCATACCGGTTCATAAGCCAGTATGATATTTTTCCAGGCGCTTTTAGGCAGATCAAATAATGCTTCCTTTAATTGCTTTTCTACCAGGTCAAAATGCTTGTCGTTCTTTCTATCTTCTAATTCTTCTCCAAAGCAGAATATCACGGTCATATCATTATTTATAGCTGTAAGTACCTTTTTCTTTAAGATCGCACTATCTTCATGAAAATACGCACGACGTTCGCTATGACCGAGGATTACTGTGGTTACTCCAACGCTTTTAAGCATGGCTGCTGAAACTTCACCAGTATATGCTCCACTTTCATTTTCATGCATATTTTGAGCAGCTACGATTACCGGAGTATCCTTTAAAGCCTGAAAAGTAGGATAAAGATTAGGAAAGCCAGGTGCAACCATTACCTTCGCTTCCGGCTCTTTTACCATTTGCAGCTTTAATTTACTAATGAGTTCTTCAGTCTCTGCAAGGTCATTATTCATTTTCCAGTTACCGGCAACTATTTTTTCTCGCATGATTTTTTATTTGATATGTTAGTACATTTCCTACCTGTGATTCTCTACAGGAAGTGAAAAACAAATATAAGTAAAGAAGGAAAGATTGAATCTTAAACCCAAGCCAAACCTTAAAATTTTAAATTTTATTTAATGAAGTTCGAAGTATAATTATAACCGAATCTGAGACGCGTCGAACCAATGTTTCTTTTGAGTGATGGTTCCTTTTTTAAGCGTTAAGAATCCAGGATTCGACCGTACAATGGTTTTAAGAGCAGTTTCGTCAGTTTGGTAAAATTCAAAATTCAGGCTGTATTCTCTTCTAACTTTTTGCTGAAGATCACTTCCTGAAGCCGTTAACCCCACCACCTTATATCCTTTTTTCCGGGCTTCCTCACTCAGAGATTTTACCGCATTATACCCGTCTTTTTCAGTAGACCGGAGGTTATACGCAACGATAAGTAAAACATTTTCGGCAGCCAGAACTTCATTGGTTATATCACCCTCTTCACCCTCAATTACAAAATCATGGATGGGTGGAATGGCATTCTCGCCGGTTTGAGAGGTTTCAACACCAATAAACTCTCCGTTCACCTGAGGATAGGCACCATTATTCTTTATAATCTTTTCCTTACCATCTATCCTGAATTTCCAACTGTAGGTCACTTCTGCCTTTTCAGCACCTTCCGGTAATTTCATCTTTTCAGGAATATTGTTCCCGATCTTATATGGCCTGAAATCGAAAACCGGCAAATGCATCAAAACATGATAACAAAAAGCAAAACAGCCCACAAAACTGGCAAATACCACCCATTTGTGATATTTCACCGGAAAAATAGGATTGATATATTTCTGATTAAAGAAGATTAGAAGAATTAATACCAGAAGAATTATATCCTTATAAAAAGATTCCCAAGGCGTGAGCGGTATTGCATCTCCGAAACAACCGCAATCTGTAACCTTATTAAAATATGCTGAATAAAAAGTTAGAAATGTAAAGAAAATGATCATCACCAGCAGACTCCAGCTGGTAAACTTAGGCGCATAACCAATTAAAAGCATGATTCCCACCACCAGCTCGAAGATAACCAGAAGCACTGCTATGATAAGAGCAAAAGGAATGAGAAAGGGAATATCAAGTACCGGTTCGCTAAAATATTCCTGCAATTTATAAGAAAAGCCTACCGGATCATTCAACTTTATAAAACCTGAAAAAATAAACAGGACTCCTACCAGTATTCTGGCAATGCTTACAAGTGCTTTCATATATTTAACTATTTGGTCGCTTAATTTACTTCGGCCTCGGCAAAATGGATCATCGCAAAAACTGAGTAATTGATCATATCCTGATAATTGGCATCTATCCCTTCACTTACCAGGGTTTTTCCTTTATTATCTTCTATCTGTTTCACCCGGAGTAGTTTTTGAATAATTAGATCTGTAAGCGAACTAATTCTCATATCACGCCAGGCCTCGCCATAATCGTGATTCTTATTCATCATTAACTCTTTGGTCTCAAAAATCATTTCATCATATAGGGCAATCGCTTCTTCAGGGCCAAGATCTGGCTGGTCTGCCACTCCCATTTTCAACTGGATAAGAGCCATGACACAGTAATTGATAATGCCCGTAAACTCAGATTTTTCATCTTCATCTACTTTTCGCACTTCACTTTCCTGTAATTGACGGATTCGCTGAGCTTTGATAAATATCTGATCGGTAAGAGACGGCAGCCTTAAAATTCTCCAGGCACAGCCGTAATCTTTCATTTTATTGAGAAACAAACTGCGGCAGCCTTCAATTACCGCGTCGTATTGTTTTGAGGTATCCTGCATGAAGTAGATGTAATTTGCGTAAATTTCGGGCAAATATTTTAGATAGTCAAAGTTAATTTCCCGCTATCCAGAAACCCGGAATTTAAAATGTTCATTAACTGCAAAGGAAAACTTATAGATCTCACCAGACCCAAAGTCATGGGCATCATCAATATTACTCCAGACTCATTTTACAGCGACAGTCGTTCCACTACTAAAATGGAGATACTTGCACAGGCAGAAAAGATGCTGAATGAAGGCGCTACATTTCTAGATCTGGGAGCTTATAGTTCCAGGCCAGGAGCTTATGATATTACTGTAGAAGAAGAACTCAACAGGATGATCCCGGCGGTAGAGCTGATTCAAAATGAATTTCCTGAAGCTTTATTATCTATAGACACCTTCAGGGCTGATGTTGCGAAACAAAGTATCGAGGCCGGTGCGGCGATCATAAATGATATCTCTGCAGGAAAGCTTGATACCAGAATGCTCTTAATAATTGCAGAATTCCAGGTCCCTTATATCATGATGCACATGAAAGGAACACCGCAAACCATGAAAGACCTCAATCAATACGACGACCTTACGGCTGAGGTATTATTTTATTTTTCGGAAAGGATAAGAACTGCCCGGGATTTGGGTATTAATGATATTATTATAGATCCCGGCTTCGGTTTTGCTAAAAACATAGATCAGAATTTTGAATTACTTTCTAAACTAGATTTATTTAAGAACCTGGACCTGCCTATACTTACCGGACTTTCCCGAAAGAGCATGATCTGGAAGAAGTTGGAAATCTCAGCTCACGAGGCCTTAAATGGGACAACGGCCTTAAACACCATTGCGCTGATGAAGGGTGCGAACATTTTAAGAGTGCATGATGTAAAAGAAGCCATGGAATGCATCAAATTAACTACAGAATTGACAGACTAATTTTAGATTTTCTATTTTTACATAAAACCCCCGCAATTTGGACATCATAGATCTTCGAATTCTCGATATCCTGGATATTGTTTTTGTAGCCCTCCTGCTTTACTATGTATATAAGCTGGTTCGTGGTACCGCAGCCGTAAACATTTTTATAGGGATTGTAGTAATCTATCTCGCCTGGCTGTTAACCCAATTACTACAAATGGAGCTTCTTAGCAGTGTGCTGGGAGAATTTATTGGGGTTGGAGTTTTCGCGTTAATCGTAGTATTTCAGCAGGAAATAAGGAAATTCCTATTGATGATTGGCTCAACTAATTTTACTCAAAAGGGCAGATTTTTCAGAAGTTTTAAATTCAATCGTGATGATTTTGACTCTAAGATAGATATTGACGCTATTATAGATGCATGTGACTCCATGGGCAAATCATACACAGGGGCTCTTATGGTTATACAAAAGAACAATAAACTGGATTTTGTAAAAAACACTGGAGACAAAATGAAAATCGAACTTAACCAGCCAATTATAGAATCGATCTTTTTCAAGAACAGCCCGCTTCACGACGGTGCCATGATTATTGAAGAGAACAAGATAACCGCTACGAGAGTAATTCTCCCGGTTTCTAATGACCGGTCAATTCCTCTAAGATTTGGTTTGAGACATCGAGCTGCTGTTGGTATCACTGAGAAAACCGATGCCCTGGCATTAATTGTGAGCGAGGAAACAGGCCAGACTTCCTATGTAAAGGATGGGCAGTTCGTGATGTTTGAAACCAGTGCTGAATTAAAAGAAAAATTAAAGGAAGACCTTAGCTAATTTCGCGACTTTAGAGGGCCTCTTCTGCTTTGAATTGCACCTCATATAACTTACGGTAATAACCATCGGTTTTTTGAAGCAACTCCTTATGATTACCCATTTCAACGATCTCTCCCTGGTCCATTACGATAATCTTATCTGCCTTTTTAATTGTAGCTAACCTGTGCGCGATCACAATTGAGGTACGACCCTCGGTGATCTTATCTGTAGCATCCTGGATCAACTGTTCGCTATAGGAATCTACTGAAGAGGTCGCTTCATCCAGAACAAGTATACTCGGGTTACTAACAAATGCCCTTAAGAA
>JAHELO010000176.1 GCA_024644145.1 Christiangramia sp. | reverse complement strand
TTAGTTAAAGGGTTAAAGATATAAATTATTTTTAATAAAACACTTAGCAGAGAGGAAGGGATTCGAACCCTCGATACGCTTTTGACGTATACACACTTTCCAGGCGTGCGCCTTCGACCACTCGGCCACCTCTCTGTTTTGATTAGGGTCGGCAAATAACAAAAAAAAAACTTCCCCGTCAAGTCCCGGCCGTTAATTTTAGGACATTTCCCCTCTTAAAGAGGTTTCATATATAGTCTTGAACACTTTAGGTGATAGATCTTTTCCTAATAAATACATCAATTTGGATACTGCAGCCTCTGTAGTAATGTCTTTTCCAGAGACCACTCCTATTCTTTTAAGCCCAACGCTGGTCTCATATTGCCCCATAGTAACACTTCCTCCTATACACTGCGTAACATTCACCACCCTGAGGCCGTTCTTTATCTTTTCTCTTAAAATATCCAGGAACCAGGCATCGCTGGGTGCATTCCCGCTGCCATAAGTTTCCAGGATCACTCCCTTAAGGTTTTCCTTAGACAATATATGCTCTACCGTACTAACATTTATGCCCGGAAACATTTTTAAAACCAGTACTTCATTGTCAAACCCGGTATGTAGTTTGGTCTTTTGTTTTCGG
The DNA here is from genome assembly GCA_024644145.1 of Christiangramia sp. Lineage (GTDB taxonomy): Bacteria > Bacteroidota > Bacteroidia > Flavobacteriales > Flavobacteriaceae > Christiangramia. Next base: position 4,225 of record JAHELO010000176.1, on the reverse strand, counting down.
CTGGGTTTCCATAGAGATTTATAATTGACAGACAGGTACACCCCAGATTCGGCTAAGGCCGGATGGTTCATTGAAGCAAATGCCTGGAAATGCTCAGCATTCACTTTAGTTGTCCTGTTGGCTCGGTATAATTTATATTCAAAATATAAACCTACCTCAGAAATTACAGATTTCCCGTTCTTCTTAAGACCTGCAATTTGTATACTGGTAATTAGGTTTTCTTTCGCATCTGTGCGAAGATCACCAATTGGCAGCTGCGAACCTGTAAATATGATAGGCTTGGTTAGATTCTCGAACATAAAACTAATGGCAGATGCGGTATAAGACATGGTGTCGCTGCCATGCAAAACCACAAAACCATCATAAAGATCATAGTGATCATTTATAGTCCCGGCTATCATTTCCCAGTAAGCAGGATTCATGTTAGATGAATCTATAGGATTATCAAAACTCAGTGTTTCAATTTCATGCTCCAATATCTTCAACTCCGGGATGTTTTGCAGAAGCTCATCAAAATTGAAGGCTTTTAAAGCTCCGGTGTCGTAATCTTTGATCATACCAATGGTACCACCGGTATATATTAAAAGTATCCGGGAACTATTCTTCATTTAAGCTCATTTTATTGATCACCGGATTGGCATACATCAATAAATAACTATTCAGCGCAAGCGGGTTTTTCACATCTACCCGTCTGCTGATACGCCGGTCGAACTGTCTTTTTTCTTTTTCAGTGTAATGGTCTTCAAACCTGGTTTCATTCTTCAGAAGATCATAAGCGATATAATTTGCCGGCCATAACTTATAATTATGATAGATCGCATTATCTATTAAGGTAGCAACCTCCTTCAACTGGTCATTGATTGAAAGGTCTTTTTGCCTGATAGCATCAAAATCTTCACTGGTCAATATTTGCCCGGCATTTAACTGGATACGCCCTTTCTGGCCCATAGCCCCCTGCATGATACTATTAAAGTCCTCGTTCGCCGATTTTTTATACTCCTCTTTCATTCTTTTGGCAAGAACTTCCGGCATCTTCAACATATCTGTAGGATCAAATTCATAAGAAATCGCTACCGGTACGATCTTTAATTTCGCAAAGTAATCCAGGATATCCAGGTCCCCTTTTGCCATTCCCAGCATCTTAAGAACACCCTGCTGAGTAAAATCATTTCCGTCCTTGGTTCTTCCCTCTCTTTGAGCCATCCATACAGACCGTTTATCTTCAAGCAACAAGGTTTTGATGTAATCTGAAAGTTTCATGGAACTCTTGAGCATCTCTCGTGGACTCTGATTACGAAGCACCAGAAAATTGCGGTTTAATTTAGACAAAGCCATTAGGAAAGGCTTTTGCACGAGATTGTCTCCAATGGCTGAAGCAGTCATCACCAACTCATGATTATACAAAGTATAATTTATGAGAGAGGTATCCAGAATGATATCCCGGTGATTGGATATATAAAAATAAGACTCTGAGGGATCCAGCTCTTCAAAACCCTGGTCGCTCAAACCTTCACTGGTCTTTTCCAGAACTTTTTCTACACTTAGGTAGATTACCTTGCTTTGAAAGTCTTGAATAGAATAACACTCTTTAACTATGGCCTTAATATCGCTGAAATCCAGCTCAGGAAATGTGAACTGCAATAAGGCTTTCACCATTGGATGCTTAACATATTCGCGTAACGCGTCGTTTACCTCATCATCCTTATAGAATCTTATATCGTCGAAATTTTTCACCAAAATCCAAATTATTTTGACAAATGAACAAAATTTATGTTTAACAGGTTTAAATTCCGAAAATTTCCTTTGAGTTTTTTGTAGTGATCTCTGCCACTTTTTCTACAGGGATCCCGTATAAAGCTGCCAGCCTTTCAGCTACTTTTAGAATATAAACAGGATCGTTGCGCTTGCCTCTGTAAGGCGCGGGAGCCAGATACGGAGAATCGGTTTCCAGCACTAGTTCCTCGAGAGGGATTTGATTAATGAATTTATCCAGCCCTCCGTTCTTAAATGTAACTACTCCACCAATTCCTAATTTCATATTATAAGACATGGCCTGCTTCGCCTGTTCCAATGTACCGGTAAAACAGTGGAAGATACCGTAAAGCTTATCATCCTTTTCAGATTCCAGGACTTCAAAGATCTCGTCGAAAGCATCACGGCAATGAATCACGATAGGCAAATCACGGTCTTTTGCCATTTGGATCTGTTTTTTAAAAGCTGCCTTCTGGATCTCCAGTGTAGATTTATCCCAGTATAGATCGATGCCTATTTCTCCCACCGCATAAAATTTTCTTTTGTTGAGCTCTGATTCCACATGAGCCAATTCCTCTTCAAAATTTTCCTTTACATGGGTTGGGTGCAGCCCCATCATTAAAAACACATTCTCCGGAAATGCCTTCTCCAGATCATACATATCCTGTGTGGTTTCAGAATCTATCGCCGGAATAAAGAATCTTTGAATGTTATTATCAATTGCCTTTTGAATCACCGCTGTACGGTCTTCATTAAAGGAATCACTGTATAAATGAGTATGAGTATCTGTTATTATCATAGCTGCAAAAATAAGAGAAGATTACAGAATGATAAAAGAGAAGGTCTTAAAACCCAAAAGGTATCTGTCAGGAGAGTATCCTGAAATTCAAAATTGCCAAAATCAATACAATTTAACCAAGTATTGCTGTAATATTACCGCCACTAATACTGGTAGAATATACCCTTAAAGCCCTGGTACTGCCAGATGCCCCCTGAGGACCTCGAATGACGTCTCCATCATCTTCATATCTTGCGAAGTGCAACTGACATTCTATATAACCTTCATTTTCCTGCCAGACCAACTGACCTCCCTGATGCGGACAAACCGATTCTGTGGCCACAAAGTCTGAAGGTGAATTCCCCGCGCCAATACGAAAGAACAGTACCCCACTGCTTGTAAATTGATCGCCAATATTATTAAGATTGGATAAACTCACGGAAACATTGGATGATCCTCCTCCATTGCCGGGTGGATTTGGCGCAGCTCCGCCATCATCTGAAGAGCTACATGCAGAAAGCATACATGCTCCGGAGCAAGCCAATAATACACCTTTAACTAAAAATTCTCCTCGTTTCATACCTTTAAATTTTTAAATTAATACTGGTTTCTTTCGCTCTTAGGTGCCAGAGAAAAATTTCGCGATATCATGAAGCCAAACCGGACACCCCCATCAGACCAGCTTTTAGTTGTATTGGGGATAAAATTATTGGCAGTAATATATTGCGAATTCTGGAAATTAAGAGCAAACACGTGTCCGCCGGTCTCAATTTCAACCCCTACTCCAAAAGGGTTATAATATTCAGTTTGAAGGTCATCTGGCCTGCTAAGGCCATTTATAAAAGTATAATCTGCTATTATAGAAATACGTTTCAGGATCTTAAACCTTCCTCCTACGCCCAGGGCAAATAAATTATCTGAATCCTGAAAATCCTGGCGTTGCGCCTCCGGTCTTATTAAGTATCCGGGGTTTACCATTAAAGAAACACCGGGACTGAATTTCCTGGCTATAATAGCCTGGAAGAAATGGGAGATCCTGTCTCCTTCTTTACTAAACTCATTATTAGATCTCGCCTCCCTTGTTATCCAGCTACTCTGCCCGAACAGGGTTACAGAGATAGGCATAGCTTCATCATCCTGCCATAAAAGCCTGTATTTCACAAGACCATTATAAGTCTCATTAAACTTACTCCTCCCAATCCCTACCGTAAGTGCATCTGTGATCCCATAGTCAAAACCCAGATATAGATCTGATGCAACATCCAGCCCGTAAAGAGTATGAGATCCACCAAATTCTCCTCCTATGTCTCCAAACCGATGACCTACCCAAAAAGCCAGGTTTTTAGACTTTTGAGTTTCGTTGGTTTGCAGCAGTACCAGCCGGGGACTTTTAAATGTGGCCTGGACCCTGTAATCCTTTTGTTCAGAAAGGTTAGCCATTATGCTATCCACATCCTGGGCCTGCATACAAAAGCCAATCATTAAAAACGGGAGTAAAAAGATTCTTTTCATTTAGATAAAATTTGAAAATCTGCGTTAACACTTACTTCTATGATCTCGGCAATATTTTTAAACAACAGCCTGGGTATCCTTATGTCGTGATCCCGGCAGGCAACATTAAATTCAGATTTAAGGTTTAGGGTTTTTCCCTCGTCGCTAATTGTAATAATCACTGGAATATTTCTCTGTTTTGAG
>JAHELO010000175.1 GCA_024644145.1 Christiangramia sp. | reverse complement strand
CTCCTCCAGAAATTACCAGTGCTCGCATACTAACCTGTGATTTGTTTCCTCAAATAAACCGAATCTTCTTCTGCCATTTCTGCAGACAATTTGATTAGTTGTTGCCGGTATTGTTCGTTCTTTAGTAGCTCTGCGAGCAATTGCCTGCAATACTTTCTAAAACTATAGGTATGATGTTGAGTTCCTAAAATGAGACTTTTTAAACTTGCATCGTTAAAAGCTCCCAGCTGGAAAAGATAACCAAATGCATTTTCCCGGACCTGGAAGGGCCTCCAGGCTTCTGTATATCCAGCCAATTCCTGGTAGTAATCCTCATTAGAGTCAACCTCATAACCTGGAGTTACCAGATTTAATGTGAGCCAAAGCATACGGATGTTCTTATTATTGAATCCAATCATATTACGGGTCTGGCTTAGGTATACGCTTCTTTTCTCCGGGAATTGTTCCCATAACTTGTATAGAGCAGCTTCACGGGTTAAGTAGGATTCATCCCGTAAAAGTGTTTCGAATTCCGTTTTAAGGCTTTCGGGAATTTGGTTCATGGATAAGGCAATGGCCTGGCGCACAAATATGTTGTTGGATTCAAATGCTTTTTTATATAGGTTTATTGCCAGATCTGATTGTAACCCGGCTAATTGGTGTACTACCTCCTGCCCTATATATTCATTAACCGGAAATAGAAGTTGCTCCTTTAACAGTTCATATTTAGCATTCAGCCCGATCTCCCGCAGGGCTGCTATCTCCAGGTACCGGGTTATAAATTCTGACTTCTTCAAAGACTCCAGTGCCTGGGCCGCCTTAAAAGCAGATTGTTCCAGCCAATCGGTTTTAAATTCAGATAAATCCTGCCCCGAGGCCGCTTCCATTTCAGCCAGGAAATTATCGGTAGTTGCATTTTTATAGCTGTATAGCTCAAGATAATTCCTTACACCCTGTTTAAAGGCTTTATCCCCCAGTTTCTCCCTTAATACATGTAAAGCCCATGCACCTTTCTGATAGAAAGTAAGCGAACTGGCATTTGGATTTAACAGGGCCTCTCCTTTCCCGGCATCACTTAGTTCTTTCAGTTTTTCAGCTGTCTCAAATAACTTCCAATAGTAATAGTCACTTCCAAAGACCTTTTTTTCGGCCAGGAGAGCATAGTAAGTAGCAAAACCTTCATGAAGCCAGTGGTGGTTGCCGTTTTCAGCAGTAACAAGATTCCCGAACCACTGGTGAGCAAGTTCATGTGCATTTACATTAACAAAATTCCTGTCTTTGAATCCAATAGAATCGGTTAAAAATGCATTGGAAAAAATTGTTGTACCGGTATTTTCCATGCCACCGTGTAAAAAATCTTTGACCGGAATCTGCTTATAATTTTTCCAGGAATATGGATGGCCGATCTCTTCCTCTAAGAAATTGAATATTTCTTTAGTATATCTATATGTAGGTTCAACCTGGGCTGAATCCTCCGGTTGATAATAAAGAAAAATCTCTGTACCTGAAGTTGTGGTCTGTCTTTGAGCATCAAATCTTCCCGTTGCAACAGCCACCAGATAACTGCTCATGGGTTTTTCCATATCGAACTGCCATAAGCGAGTAGTATCATTTATCTTTTCATTGGAAACCAAAGTGCCATTAGAGATTAGTTTATAATCGGAAGGAAACTCAAAGCTGAGATCAAATTCTACTTTCTCCCTAATATCATCAAAACTTGGCAACCACGTGGAAGTGTACTTTCCCTGACCCTGAGTCCAAACCTGTTTTTCACTGCTATCCAGCTGCGGATATTTCCAGTTTATGAAATACATACCAGATTCTGGAGTTACAGAGTATTTTAATTCAATATGATTTCCTTCAGAAGGCCTGAACTTTGATATTACATATATACCATGATCATCACTGATAAAATTAGCAGGTGAACCATTTAATTGAACCTCTGCAAAGTCCATTCTCCTGCCATCGATGAATAAAGTGTCCTTGCGATCCAGCACTTCAAATTCATATTGTACCGTCCCCTGGACTAACCCGGCCGCTGGGTTAATTTGAATTCTGGCCTGTATATTATTAAAATCAAAATGATCAATCTGGTTATGATTCTTTTTCTGAGCCGCTAAAATAACCGTCCAGAATAAAAATAAGAAGAATAGGTTTTTTCGCATGTAATCAAGAGGAATAACACCTGCAAAATACAAATTCTGGCCATTTTATCCGTTATTTTGGAATTTAAACCTTTACGAAGGAATGCATTTCTGAAAAAAATCAATCGGTTTTAATATCTTCGTTTTTATGATCCAGAATCTGTTGCAAACCCCCATTGAATATTTAAAAGGCGTTGGTCCCAACCGTGCCGAAACTTTAAAAAAAGAGCTAAATATTCAGTCGTACAGAGATCTCATTAATTTTTTTCCTAACCGCTACATAGACAAAACCGGTTTCTATAAGATCAATCAGTTACAACGAAATTCTTCTGAAGTGCAGATCGTTGGAAAGATCGTGCATATGAAAATGGTAGAACAAAAAAGGGGAAAACGACTGGTAGCAGATTTTGTAGACGATACTGGCAAAATGGAGCTGATCTGGTTTCGGGGGCATAAATGGATAAGGGAAAATCTTAAACTCAACACTCCATATGTGATCTTTGGAAAAACCAGCTGGTTTAATGGGTTATTCAGCATGCCACATCCCGAAATGGAACTGGTTGCAGATTATAAAAAGAATCTTAGAACTGCCATGCAACCGGTGTACCCTTCTACAGAAATGTTATTAAAAAAGGGGATCACTAACAGGGTAATCATGAGGCTTATGCAGGAAGTCCTGCAGCAAACGGGTCTTAAATTTTCAGAAAGCCTGAGCAAGGAACTGGTTGAGGAATTAAAACTTGTTTCCAAGGCTGAAGCATTGTTCAATATTCATTTTCCCAAGAACCAGGAGTTGCTTTCCAGGGCCCAGTACAGGTTGAAGTTCGAGGAACTTTTCTTCATCCAGCTTCAGCTCATTAGAAAAAATATGCTGCATAAGCAGAAAATTAAGGGCTTCAATTTTGGACAAATTGGAGACCACTTTAATAATTTTTACCAGCATCACCTTCCGTTTGAACTTACCAATGCTCAAAAAAGGGTGATAAAAGAAATTCGAAGTGATATGGGTAGCGGGGCGCAAATGAACCGATTACTTCAGGGAGATGTAGGATCGGGAAAAACCATCGTAGCCTTAATGTCCATGTTAATGGCGTTAGATAATGGCTTCCAGGCCTGTCTTATGGCTCCAACAGAGATCCTGTCTATCCAGCATTATAATGGGCTTAAAGAATTATGTGAAAATATAGATATAAATATATACCTGCTTACTGGTTCCACCAAAACTTCCCTGCGACGCGAGATCCATGAAAAGCTGGAGAATGGCGAAATAGATATACTTATAGGTACTCATGCCCTGCTGGAAGATAAGGTGAAATTTAAAAATCTAGGTCTTGCTGTAATCGATGAACAACATAGGTTTGGGGTGGCACAAAGGGCCAAATTATGGAAGAAAAATCATATTCCTCCACACGTATTGGTAATGACCGCTACTCCTATTCCCAGAACCCTGGCTATGAGCTTATATGGAGACCTGGACATTTCTGTTATAGACGAACTACCTCCCGGTAGAAAACCAATAAAAACGGTACATCGTTACGACAGTAACAGGCTTAAGGTCTTTGCATTCATAAGGGATGAGATAAAAAAAGGCCGGCAGATCTATATTGTTTATCCACTAATTCAGGAATCTGAAAAAATGGATTATAAAGATCTGATGGACGGTTATGAAAGTATTGCCCGGGAATTTCCAGATTTTCAGATATCTATAGTACATGGTCAAATGAAACCGGCAGACAAGGATTATGAAATGGACAGGTTCGTGAGAGGCGAAACCCAGATCATGGTCGCTACTACCGTGATAGAAGTGGGTGTAAATGTCCCCAATGCCAGCGTAATGATTATTGAAAGCGCTGAGCGTTTCGGTCTTTCTCAACTCCACCAATTGCGCGGACGTGTTGGCCGGGGAGCTGAACAGAGTTTTTGTATTCTTATGACGGGTCATAAACTTTCCAACGACAGCAAAACCAGATTAGAAACAATGACCTCTACAAATGACGGTTTCGAGATAGCAGAGGTTGATCTTAAACTTCGGGGACCGGGTGATATGATGGGCACTCAACAAAGCGGGGTCTTAAATCTCAAAATAGCAGATATAGTCAAGGATAACACTATCCTGCAAACCGCCAGAAACTATGCAACCAAGATTCTTCATGAAGACCCTAATCTATCTGACGAGAAGAATCTCATGATCAAAAATGCATATTCCAGGCTCGTGAAGAATAAAACTATCTGGAATTATATAAGTTAAGTGGCAAATCACTCAATTTTCATTTAAAATTTTAATTTCAGCCTACCCATATGTACAGGCTGGTTCTAACTAAATAAGCCTTCATAAATCATCATATAAATAGTGGATTTATCTGTACACAAAATTGTTTTTCAGATTATGACAAAACCATTCGTAATACTATCTTTGCCCCCTGAAAAAGATTATTCATGAAGATTTCATATAACTGGCTGAAACAGTTCATAAAACTACCTGAAAACGCAGAGAAAACCGGGGAACTATTAACAGACCTAGGTCTTGAAGTAGAAGGTATAGATAGCTTCCAGAGTATTAAAGGCGGACTTGATGGTGTGGTAGTAGGCCATGTTTTAAGTTGCGAGGCACATCCCAATGCAGATAAGCTACAGCTTACCAAAGTAAATTTAGGGAATGGTGAAGAAGTGCAGATCGTTTGCGGAGCTCCTAATATAGGTGCAGGCCAGAAGGTCCCTGTAGCAACTATAGGTACAGT
>JAHELO010000174.1 GCA_024644145.1 Christiangramia sp. | reverse complement strand
AAAATTCTGAATTTTTTAGAACCTTACTGGAAAACAGCATGATGAGTCTTACTAAATCGTTCTTTCCGCTTACGGCCTATATGAAAAACGATGAGGAGTTCGGTGAATTCTGGCAGATTATTCATGAAGAATTTGAACGGACTAAAAGAATGCTTCTAAAAGTAACGGGCTATAATAAATTGATGCAGAATCAGCCGGCAGGGAAAGCTTCAATTGAGGCGAGAGAGCGCATTGTCTTGCCACTTCTCACGATTCAGCAGCATGCTTTACGAAAGATCCAGGAATTGAATAAACAATCATCAGGAGTTGAAGATAAACTGGAGATCTATGAAAAGATCGTTACCAGATCGTTATTTGGGAATATTAATGCAAGTAGAAATTCAGCATAAATGAAAAGATCTGATTTAACTCCGTCTGAATACGGCGAATTTTATGGAGGATATTTAAACAGGATTGAGGGCGATGCCGAGCTTATCCCCAGTCTTGAGAACAATACCGAAGAAATGGTTAGGTTTTTAAAATCTATTCCTGCAAACAAGTGGAGCCATAGATACCAACCGGGTAAATGGAGTATTCTGGAAATGGTGCAGCACTTGATTGATACAGAGCGCATTTTCCAATATCGGGCTTTAAGCTTTGCCAGGAATGAACAAAATCCATTACCGGGTTTTGATCATGATATGTATGTGCAACAATCGGCAGGAGATCACCGGAAAGCAGGTGAGCTCATCAAAGAATTTAGAGCTGTAAGAACTTCAGGAGTTTTTATGTTTAAAAGTTTTACTGATGATATGTATAGAAACATTGGAGTTATGAATGAAGCCAATGCCTCAGCCCGAGCAATTGGGTTTATCATGATTGGCCATGCTCTGCATCATAAAGAGATTTTAAGTAACCGATACCTTTGATGTGGCGAACCATCAAAATATTTTTTAAGCTTTTAAAAAGATCTTATCTCAGCTGGGAGAAGAACGGAGCGTATGCAAGAAGTGCGACCATTGCTTATTATGCCTTGTTCTCTCTTCCCTCTTTATTGATCATTGTTGTTAGTATAGCAGGGTATTTTTTTGGAGATAAGGCAGTACAGGGAAGACTTACAGGAGAAATCTCCGAATTTATTGGAGAGGATACGGCAGTTGCAGTTGAGGCCATGATCGAGAATGCTGCTTTAACCAAAGATTCTACCCTTGCGGTGATCTTTGGATTAGCCATGCTTGTTTTTGGGGCCACCGGAGTCTTTTTTCAACTCAAGATCGCCATGAACAATATCTGGAATGTAGCCGCGAAAAAGACCAATTTTTTGAGGTTGGTTCTGGACAGGGTGATCTCCTTAGGAATGGTTTTCGTCCTGGGTTTGTTGATGCTTATCGCAATGCTGATATCTACTTTATTAAAGCTGATTGCAGTACGGATAGAAGAAATTTTTCCACATATCACCCGACTAATGGTGATCCTGGCCAACTATGGTTTATCATTTTTTATAATAACTACTTTATTTGCAGCTATTTTTAAGTTGCTTCCCGATATCAGGATAAGAATAAGAACTACTTACGTAGGTGCTGCACTTACAACAGTATTGTTTTTAATAGGGGAGTCCCTTATAAGTTTTTATTTCGGACAAAGCTCACCGGGCTCTGTTTACGGGGGAGCATCCTCGGTGGTATTAATCCTGCTATGGGTATATTTCACCTGTCTCATTCTGTTCTTTGGTGCCGAATTTACCGTACAATATGCTTTATTTAAAAAGGAAAAAGTAGAGCCTAACAGGTTTGGAGAACCTGCAATTTATCAGGAACTGGCCAAACTGGAGCAGCGTAAGATGGACATCAAACATGAAAAGCATATTCTGGACAGGTTAAGGTCTCACCTTGATCTTGATGAAAAGGAAAAATCTGTTAAAGATAAATCTGATTCTTAATACAGGTTTAACTAATTCCCCGTTGATTTTAATAGCCTCTTAAAACTGGTTCTCTCATTTCCATGTTATATTTAAGTGAACTAAAAAATTAGATTATATTATGGAAAAGAGAATTGCGATTTTGGCTACTGATGGATTTGAAGAAATCGAGTTGGTCTCTCCAAAAGAAGCGATGGAGAAAGAAGGATTTAAAGTTGATATTGTAAGCCTTGATAAAGGAAAAATTAAGTCCTGGGATGAAAAAAACTGGGGGGAGGAATTTGAAGTAGATTATAGTCTTGATGAAGTTTCAGCAAAAGATTATAATGCTCTGGTATTACCTGGTGGAGTTATTAATCCTGATCACTTAAGACGAGAAGAAGCGGCTTTGATATTTGTGCGTGATTTCTTTAAACAGGGGAAACCTGTGGGTGCTATTTGTCACGCCGCCTGGACGCTCATAAGTGCAGATGTTGTCAAGGGGCGAACCATGACATCATTTAATTCAATTAGAAAGGACGTAGAAAATGCGGGTGCTCTATGGGTTGATGAGGAAGTTGTGGTAGATGAAGCTTTTGTAACCAGTAGAAATCCAGATGACCTGCCGGCTTTTAATTCTAAAATGATAGAAGAGATCAAAGAAGGAAAGCATGAGTTACAACATGCTTAATATTTTGAGTTGAATAGATTCTAATAAAAAAGGAGCGCATTTGCGCTCCTTTTTTATTAGAATTATACCTTCTATTTGTCTTCTTCTTCCTCCTCAGTTTCCTCTGTCTTTTCCGGGATGTCTACAATTGGTTCATTATAATCTGAATCATCATAATCATCTTCATCAAAATTGGCCATAGAATTCTCTAATCGGGTACTCACTTTAACCAGGTAGACGGTATCTTCAGTTCGTACTTCCACAGCATCTACAGTTTCATTTTTAGCATTCTTAAATGAAATGACCTGATCATCATCATAGCCGTCAGGATATTTATCTACTAACAATCCCAGAATCTCAGGAGTTAGTTTTTTATAATCTACGATTACCCTTTTCATATTGTAATTAGTTTATGCAAGTATAATTAAAAAAATAAATTACTCACAAAACATCTTCCTTTAATTATTTAAAAATTTAAAATATTAAAAATCAGTTGTTTAAATAAAATTCGAACGCCTTATCTATGACCGTATCTGGCACAGTAATATCCACTACAGGTGCCCCGATATCTTTTAAAAGAACGAAATTAATATTTCCTCTTTCGTTCTTTTTATCAAATTTCATCAGGTTTTTAATCTCGGAGATATCGTCGGCAGAAAAGCTCTCTTTCCCGTACATATCTTTAATGAGCCCATTAATTTGCTGTAGCTTATTTTCAGGAAAATCCTGAAGCTTATGGGAGATAAATGTCTCCAGGATCATCCCCGCTGCTATCGCCTCACCATGTAATAATTTATTCCTATCGGGATGGGTAAGACAGTAAGATTCTATGGCATGACCTAAGGTGTGGCCATAGTTAAGCGTTTTGCGAATATTCTTTTCTTTTGGATCCTTCTTTACGATCCTTGCTTTGATGTCTACAGATTCCTTAATTATATCGTCAAGATCTGATAAATCCAGGTCTGCAAGATTAGTTACTTTCCTCCAGTATTCTTCACTGGCAATAAGGCCGTGTTTCAATATTTCTGCCAGTCCGCTACGCATCTCATTAGCTGGAAGGGTTCCCAGGAAACTGGAATCTATTAAGACCATTTCCGGTTGGATAATTATACCTATCTGGTTTTTTAGATTGCCCAGGTCTACGCCTGTTTTACCTCCTACTGAAGCATCTACCATAGCTAAAAGGCTGGTAGGAACATTAATAAAGCTTATTCCTCGCTTAAAAGTGGAGGCAACAAAACCACCTAGATCAGTTACTACACCACCTCCAAGGTTTATCATCAGGCTTTTTCTATCAGCCTCCAATTCAGATAGTACGTTCCATACACCTTCACAGGTCTGAAGGTTCTTGAATTCTTCACCGGATTCTATTTCGATCACTTCCGTGGTTATACTGGTTTCAAGCTTTTGAAGAAACTGGGACAGGCAATTGGAATGTGTATTACTATCTACAAGAACAAATATTTTCGAGGGATCATTTTTTTTTAAAAAGGCGTTCAGTTTATCATAGCCTTTTTCAGTATATAGAACTGGATTCAGAGATGCCGGGAAATCGTTCATTTTATTAGTATTTATGCGGGGGAAATTAAATAGAAATTATGAATTAAATCAACTTCAATAATTATATTTGCCCGATTAATAGCGTAAAATGATTAGAAAAAAGATTTTCAATAATACTAAATCGGCTTTTAAGTTAAAGTCTAATACTGAGCTGGATAGAGCCATTTTTCTGTTTAGTATGATGAACAGACCCACCCTAGTAAAAGCCGGGACCGCACTTACCAAATTATCGCTTAAACTTCACCTACCGGTGGAGACGCTTATTAAAAAAACCATTTTTGAGCAATTTTGCGGGGGAGTTACAGAAGAGGATTGTAAACCTGTAACCAGAGAAATGTATAATGAGAATCTGCATAGTATCCTGGATTACTCAGTTGAGGGAAAAAAGACAGAAGATGAGTTTGATGCGGCAATGCGGAAAAAACTTAGTCTTATTGAATATGCCCAGGGGAAAGAAGAAATTCCTTTTGCCATGTTTAAACCTACAGGAATAGGAAGGTTTGAAATCTGGGAAAAGGTTAGTGAGAAGATTAGCCTTAGTGAAGAAGAAAAAGAAGAGTGGGAGAGAGTTAAGAAGAGAGTAGATACGCTGTGTAGTAAAGCTCATGAATTAAATGTGAGGCTTTATGCAGATGGGGAAGAAACTTGGATGCAAACTGCGGCTGATGATCTCATGGAGGAGATGATGAGAAAATATAACACTCAGGAAAAAGTATTGATATATAATACTTTGCAGTGCTACAGGTGGGACAGGCTGGAATATTTAAAAGGTCTG
>JAHELO010000173.1:794-4885 GCA_024644145.1 Christiangramia sp. | reverse complement strand
TATATCTATATTTTCCGGGTCATAAGTCTTCCACTCAATCGCCCTCCAGGTTATAAATAGAACTACTACAAGACCAAGCTGAAGAAACAAGGTTCTGTTTCTGTTCAAATTAGCCTTCGGATTTTTCTTAGGTTCCATAATGCGTTATATTGTTAAGGGTTGCTAAAATAAAGATTTTTTCTAAAAAACTAAATATATCTGGAATAATAAGTCTTTAAAACTACGGTTAATTTATAAACCTCTCACTATCATTCCCGAACTTTGAACCAAATTGGCACTAAGTATCAAACCGCTACCAACCTTTCTCACTCTCGACCCTGGCAGCATTTCTGCAAATCTTACTCTAAATCTCAATTGAGCTTTTTCAGATGCCGGGCAAAGGACTTTGGATTGTGATGGCTCAAACAGGCCTTGCTATTTCACTACAATCATTACCACCACAAGATTTATACCAGTGAGACTTCACAAAAGCCCTGTGTCACAATAGAATCCGAGATTAATATTTTAAATACCCGAAATTATGCAGGATTCAGGCTAAGGATCACAGAATACTATGGCTATAATTTAACTAGGCAATTTTCTGTCTCAATTTTTTAATTGTCGGCGCCATGGCAATAAAAAACAAAACTGCAAGTGCAACCCCAGTAGTATTGGCTACAATATCCCACCAGTCGGGCGTTCGGTAACTGGTAAGTGTCCCCTGCAAAACTTCAATTAACATCCCAAATGCAAAAGATGCAAAGGCTACCCAGTACAAATTGGATGTATATTTCTGAAAGTTGGAGTTTTTAAACAGCAAATACAGCTTCCACAAAAAAGCTAAAAACAAATATGCTCCGGCATGGAGCATTTTGTCTGTAGGATCAAAGCCTACCACACTTACTTTAAAGTCCATTACAATTAAAGAAAAATAAGTAATGGCACTTGTATAAATAAGTGCAAAAAATAATATTATTCTAGCTACCAACTAATTCCTTGTATTCATCTGCAGATAAAAGACCTTCTACTTCAGAAGTCTCCGTCATTTTGATCTTGATCATCCATCCCGCGCCATAAGGATCTTCATTCACCTTTTCCGGCTCATCTTCCAGGCTGTCATTAAATTCAATGATCTCACCAGACAATGGCATAAATAAATCTGATACGGTCTTTACCGCTTCAACGGTTCCAAAAACCTCCTCTTTTTCAAGAGTTTCATCAAGAGTTTCTACCTCAACATACACGATGTCCCCAAGTTCACCCTGGGCAAAATCTGTAACTCCTATGGTTGCGGTATCACCTTCAATCTTAACCCACTCGTGGTCTTTAGTATACTTTAGTTCTTGTGGAATATTCATAATATAGTTTTAATAAGACCGCAAAGTTAGCTTTTTAGCCGAATTGTTCAAATAAGGCTTCATTAATTTCCAAAATTATATATAAGGGTAAATCCAGACCTTATAGTGGTCTGTGGAAATGCTGTAGAAACCGCATATTCAGAGAAGGTATGATCATAATAGAACCTGGCGGTCAGGTTTCTGGTAAAAGCATAATCTGCTTTAAAATTAACCGACCAGATATCCTGCCCCGAAATGGTTTGCGCATTAGCAAGATCCAGATACCTTACAATGGTTCTGTTCTTCCGGTAAGAAACATCTGCCCTGAAGTTAAGATCACTGCTTAGAACACGTCTACGACCTCCTATAGCGGTTGCGATCTTCAGGTCCTTGATCCTGTAACCCGTTCCCAGGGTATACTCATTTCCGCTGTACTCGGTTAAAAGGTTATTATCGAAACTAAAAGCCAGAGACCGATCTTTTTCAATTTCTGCAAGTATCTGAATACTTCCTTTTGTCTCAAAATCTATACGCGCCAGAGGAGTAAAAAGCTCTGTAAGCACCAGGTTAGAATATAAAATAGGATTCTTAAAATCTCCTGCCTGATTCAACTCTTCAGGATTAGCCGGATTGTAATCCAGATTTGTCTGGAACTGGTTCAGGGTATAATCAGATCTGTAACCGTGATTTATAGAAAACCTTCTGAACTTATCACGGAACCATTCCAGTCTCATTAAACCAGTATACTTCAAATTCCAGTTTGGAACAGGAAAATCTCTGAATGCTCCTAATTTAACATTCCCGGCGTCCTTACCAGAATAGGCCGCGATAAAAGCCGGAAGCAGTACAGCCTGGTTGCTCTTTCCTATACCACGGGGATATCCTTCTGCATCCACATCTGCCGGATTCAGTCCTCTTTCTGCGGCGAGCCTGCGGGCTACTTCCAGCCTGTTCTCCCTGAAAGTTTCAAAGGTCTGGGAGCTGGCTTCAGTAGAATTATTAAAAGCAGTTTTAATTAATAATGTTGAAATATTGAAATTACCATAAGTATATGGAGTAAGAGAATGATACTCCAACGTAGCCGGATCTACCTTGTAGTTTTCAGAGTAATTTTCAGAAAAATTCTTTCTACCGGTCAATTCAATCGTTAGATCCGGTAATAGATCGAGACCTGCCTGATAATCCAGCTGCTCATTCTTAAGCGCTGTATATTGCTGGTTGAAATTTTGAAACAGGGTAAGCCATCCCCGCTCTGCAGCCATATACCTAATATCGTCCTGAAAACCAAAGGTAAATCCTGCGGTAGGCTTGAAGGTCCCCATAAAGCCAATACTTTCGGTATATCCTGGCAGGAATATACCACGACTATTCCTGTAGTTAAGCTGGACTGTTTTTAGCCCGGTAACAAGATTCACAAAAGTATTATAGGTAGCGTGAGTTTTAGGTTTTGGCCTGGCCACCTGCTCTTCCTCGTCCTTATTCTGCCCACCCAGCGTAGGCACACCCCTGCTTCTTTCCTGAATACTTTTTGCCGCACTTTCTGCCTTTTTCTCAACGAGTCCCACATAATTATACAGTTCCTGCATATTTAAACTCGCATTAAGCTGATGGGTGTTTGAGTTCTGTACACTATTCCCGATTGCAGGAATACCTTCCAGTTGCTCATAGATCCTGGAACCGCGCTGCCATTGGAAATCACCGGTATAAGAGTAGGTAGCTTTTATAAATCGTAGCGCAGGAATCTTATCTATAGGAATCTGGTAATTTACCTGAAGACTCTGATAATGTAAATTAGGATCACCTACATTGAAGAAATCATCCCATAGCCCAATGCTATTATCGGCAAATCCTTCTTCATCTATGTAATTTCTAATGATCCTGTTATTGCTGGCGTTAAATGCAAAACTTAGGGACCTGGTTAAATTGTAATTTACTCCGTATTGCCAGTCGAACAAATAATTCCTCTGGTACAGGGTAGGTATCCCTATGTCGTTATCGCTGAGATCCAGCGAGCGGAATTTCTGTTCATTATATTGCCTGAAAATATTTGAACTTGCATTAATATTCGAAGGCAGATAGTTAAAATTAAAATCTTTCAGCAAGGCGAAATAATCACTGCTATCCAGTACTGCTATATTCTTTAATGGCTCGAATGTCTTCTCCGGAAAATTATATTCATAGGTTCCTCCAACCCTCACACTCTGGTCCAGGCTTTCCTCAATTTCAAAATCACGATGATCTACCTGATTGTAGGAAGTTGAAAAGGCGAAGTTCTCTATATCGTAAGGCATCGGGGTCTTTTCACCAACACGCTCTTTCCGTAAACCTATCACATTAATACTTTCCCGCTTTGTATAAGACTGGGATTGTTTTTCTACCCTGTCTCTTTCCTCAGCATCCTGAATATTTTGCAGCCTGGTATCCAGTTCCACATCCAGAAATTCCTGATCATATTTTGGAGTAATAAGTTCTTCACCGCGGCTATAATTAACCGGGATCTTAACTCCCCATTTCGGTGGTAACAGCTGTCCCATATTAAGATTAGTTACCACATCATATTGCTGAAGGTCTTCCCTGCTTCTTTGATTTGGACCCTGCTCTATGCTTCCAAAACCTACAGTGCTCCTTCTCCCCGTAGCAGAAATATTGGCAAAATCGGCAAGGTTACTATCCATACTTACAACACCGGCCCAGCCACCTTCATTCTTAAGATCTGAAAGTCGTAATTCGTTAAACCACACTTCGCCGCACAGGTCTGTAACTCCATCTACACGG
>JAHELO010000173.1:0-784 GCA_024644145.1 Christiangramia sp. | reverse complement strand
CGTCCGTTGGCATGCTTCTCCATGAACGCCAACCATCGCTCCACATCTTGCTGATCAATGGTGTCCACCAGCAAATCCAGTTCCGCGGGCAGGTCGCCCGCCAGTTCAACCACACTTCGCCGCACAGGTCTGTAACTCCATCTACACGGGTGCCGTTTTTAACACCAACCATTAGCAGTCTTACGTTGCCAAAACTTGGATTACCCTTTACCCCGAGTCTCAATCTACCCATTTCGTACTGAGCTTCAGCATCTATTGGCTGAAGATCTTCAGTAAAGAAATTAAGCTCTGTAGAAACCAAAGAAGGATCACCCAGAACAGCGGTTTTTATCTGCTGCAACAGGTCCAGCTCCAGGTTCAACCGGTTCACTTCCGGCCAGATTTCTTCTGGGGTTGTTGCTCCAAATAATGTTGCAGAAAGAGGGATTTCAATTTGATAAAAGTTATCGCTAAAATCTGTTCCCATTCTAACAAAAGCGACTAATTGACCATCTTTTAAAGGCGGGTTATTTAAGACAGACTCAGCGTGCAGGAACATCTCCAGGTTCTTATACTGCCTCATATCTATCTGGAAATTCTTGTAAACAGCTCTGGCATCCTGTGGCTCCAGGCCACAAACGCTAAGAGACAGGGACTGCTCATTCTGTCTTATGTTCGAATTACTTTCATAAAGCTGCTCGCGCTCTACGCCCGGCGGCAGAACATATGGGATAGGCTGGCGGTTTTCGTTCTCCTCAATATTTACCGCGTTCACCTCGAACATGGTGTTCGGATTTTCTATCTG
>JAHELO010000172.1:1170-4901 GCA_024644145.1 Christiangramia sp. | reverse complement strand
GATAGATCACAAAACAGTCGGGCAGGAGGGGGGCTTCATCCTCAAAATTTTTGTTTGCATGTATATGTGCTGAAAGATGATCGTTAAGTTGCCTGAATCCGGTATTATTTCTGGCAATTCCCACGTATTGCTGTGATGCACCATTTCTAAAATCTATTCCCACCAGGGGTTTTATTGTGGTTTCCTTATTTACTTTAATGAATTCAAGACAGGCAGATGTGTTATTAATATCAGTAAGTGCCAGTTGATTTACTCCATTTAGGCGGGCCAGCTCACAGAGCTCCTGTACCGAAAATGTTCCGTAGCGTAAAGAATAATAGGTGTGGCAGTTTAAATACATTTTAGTTTCCAGTTCATGTTCCTTTCGTACGGTGATCCCGGTTTACGGACAGGAGAACTCCCAGTATTGGATTTTTATTCTTTTTCTGTCATTACCATGCCGGTTTTCCGGGAGAAGTAATCTCATATTTTTTTACTTCTTTTTACTGCTTCCTATGCGCCAGCACCACCGGCGGTTCCCCGTTGAACGGATTTTTCATTCTTCCAATCGTCTTCGCATCCATTGAAGCGGCGCGCATCACACTATGCTCCCCAAAGCGATTCTTTATCTTATCAAGGGAATTATACAGGCTCAGCATTTCTTCAGAATCATCAAAAAGGTTGATCTGGTAATGTCCGCCTACGAGCCCGCTGAAGCGAACCCCTATCAGCCTGATGAGCAGCCGGCGCGTATAAAGCTGCCGGAACAATTCCTCTACTTTAGGGATGAGGATATGATCTGCACTGGTATAAGGAATCTTTACCTGTTTATTACAGGTTTGAAAATCTGAATACCGGATCTTTACACTTACAATAGAAGTAAGTTTATTGCCACGTCTTAACTGATAGGCGAGGCTCTCGGCCATGGCCACCAGAGTGCCGTGCAGGCGTATCATATCTATAGTGTCCCGGTTAAAGGTTCGCTCGGTAGAGATAGATTTTCGCTCATGGAAAGGAATAATAGGTGGATTGTCTATGCCGTGGGCTCTTTTCCAGATGGTGCGACCGTTTTTACCCAGTACACTTTCCAGTATCTCCACTGGCATCTTTTGTATGGTCTCAATTCTGCGTACTCCCAGGTTGAGTAGTTTTTGGAAGGTCTTATTGCCTATCATAGGGATTTTATTCACAGTGAGAGGTGCCAGAAAGCTCTTTTCTGTGCCTGCTTCTATGATCTTTTGCGCATAGGGCTTGCCTTCTCCGGTAGCGATCTTGGAAACCACTTTGTTTTGTGAAAGTCCGAATGAAATAGGTAAAAAGGTTTCCTTTAAAATATTTTGCTGCAGTTCTTTGGCAAACTGAGTGATCCCGAAAAAGCGGTCCATTCCCGTAAGATCTGCATAGAATTCATCTACACTGGCCTTCTCAAAAGAAGGTACTTTGCTGCGGATGATCTCGGTGACTTCATGAGAAAATTTGGTGTAGGTGGAAGCATTCCCTTTTATTACGATCGCCTGCGGACAAAGCTGCCGGGCCACTTTCATGGCCATACCCGAATGCACCCCGAATTTCCGGGTTTCATAGCTACATGCTGCCACCACCCCACGGTCACCCAGGCCGCCTACAATAAGGGGTTTGTGGTTTAGTTTTGAATCCAGGCGTCTTTCTGCGGAAACAAAAAAAGTATCCAGATCCAGGTGGATTATAGATTTTACATTCTTCATGATTAGGAATAATTCCTTTTAATTGGAAATATTCCAAAATTATAAAATTATTTTGGGTTGGGAGGTGAGTAGAGCGTTAAAAAAGTTTTGTTCGAAAAATTGGAATCCGGCGAAAAGATATTTTTCGTACCTTAAATGCTTCCTAACCAAAAATCAAACATTATGAAGGGGTCATCGGGGAAACGCAGGTTGGTAAAGAGGTATGTGTCTGAATTTATATTTTCTGAAAAGACCAGGTTTGTCCTGGATGGCACAAATTATCAATTTTCACATGAAGAACCCGGTGGTAAATTCATCAAATTCAGGTTTGAAAGAAGTCCGCAAAAAAGGAAACGTAAATTCGTCTTTAAATGTATTTATAAGATGATGAAGAACTTTCAGTCATCACTCAACTAAAAAAAAGCTCTTTCAAATTTGAAAGAGCTTTTTTTGATTTAAACAGAGATTTACTTCATTTTTCTGCAGTTTTCACGGCAGTGGTGTCCATTTCCCTGTCTGTAATATTCATCACCTCTACCTTCCAGTCATTATCCATTTTTTTCCAGATAAAAGTATAGGTGCCCTCATATTTAGTATTCAAACTGTCGTTTTTCATATGATGGCTATAGGTGCCGGCTTCGTACGCGATCTCATTATTAGAATATTTTACTTCGGGATTGGTCTTTAACCCTTTCATCATTGGCGCTGCCATATTATACCAGGAACGAATACTGTCTGCACTCATATGCTTACCCTGCATATATAATACAGCGTCGGCAGAGGTAAGGGTGTCAAGTTCCTGCGGATTGTTACGGTTCCAGGCGTCTATCCATTGTGCGCTTGCTTCAGCAGGATCACGGACTTCGGTGGTTTCGGCCATCTCTTCCTTATCATCTGCTTCCTTTTTTTGATCGTCACAGCTGCTAAGAAATAGCAGGGCGAAAACGGGTAATAATTTGAATAATTTCATATTGTCTTAGGTTATGGTTAGATTCTAATTTACTTAAATACATGTGATTAGCGGTAAAAAGAAGTTTGTAATTAGATGAAGAGCAGAGTTTTCGGGATGAGTAGTCAGCCTGCAGAGATTAGAAAATTTGCTTAAATTTATTAAAATCGTTCACCATGAATTTCAGGCTTCTTCTTATTGGCGTTTCTATGTTATTACTTTCCTGTGCAAGATCTCAGGAGAACACGAGCTACAGACTGGTGGGCGGCCCTTGTGAAGGCTGTGAAGCTGTCTGGGAATATGAGGGAGAGTTGAAGCCGGTAGATACACTCCCTGACTTCAACGCAGCTGCTAATAAGTTGAAAGTAAGTGGAATCATTTATGAGGCGGATGGAAAGACTCCCGCAGATAATGTGGTCCTCTATATTTACCAGACCAACGATGCCGGGCTATATGCTCCTTCAGTAAATGCAAGTGGATGGGCCCGAAGACATGGAAAACTTCGCAGCTGGATAAAAACCGGAAGGGACGGAAAATATAGTTTTTATACTCAGATTCCCGGTAATTACCCTGGCAGCACCATGGCTGCTCATATTCATCCTACCATTCTGGAGCCTGACGGGAAATATTATTACTTGCAGGATTACCTGTTTGATAATGATCCTTATGTAGAACAGGGCTTGAGCGAAAATCCACGAGGCGGAACAGACGGGGTCCTGAAACTAAAAAAGGAGAACGGTATTTTTACTGCTAAGCGTGATCTTATACTGGGAAAAAATATTCCGGGTTATGAATAAAAAAAGCTCTTTCGCGTAGAAAGAGCTTTCAGAAGATATTACTGTAATTAGCCTTTGGTGTCGGCGATCCAGCGATCTATTTTGTTTTCCAGGAGCTGCAATGGGACACATCCGGTTTCCAGTACCTGTTTATGATATTCCCTGATATCGAACTTATCACCCAATTCAGTTTCTGCTCGGTCACGAAGTTCCTGGATCTTCAGTTGACCAATCTTATAAGACAATGCCTGTCCCGGATTTGCCATATATCTTTCAATTTCTGAGATCACACTGGCCTTAGGTTCTGCTTCATTGTCCAGGGAA
>JAHELO010000172.1:0-1067 GCA_024644145.1 Christiangramia sp. | reverse complement strand
CTATGCAGGCCGGTGTCTACTACCAGGCGAACGGCACGATGCATTTCGGCTCCCAGCGTTCCAAAATACTGGTAAGGATCTGTGTAAAGGCCTAATTCTTTTCCCAGAGATTCAGAATATAAAGCCCATCCTTCTCCATAACCGCTATACCATAATGTTTTTCTAAAATCTGGCAGCTCTTCATTTTCCTGGGTGAGCGAGATCTGGTAATGATGCCCGGGGATCGCCTCGTGAAGGAACAGGGATTCATCGCTATATACATTGTATGACGAAGCATCAGGAATTGGTACATAGAAAATTCCGGGTCTGGTACCATCCAGAGACCCTGAATTATATTCGGCACTGGCTGAATTCTCACGGAATTCCTCAGTTCGCCTTACCTCAAATGCAGTCTTAGGAGTCAGGCTGAATAATTTGCTGATATGCGGCTTCATGGTCTCATGGATCTTTTCGAAGTTGGCGATCACTTCTTCAGGTTTCGTGAATGGCATCAGTTCTTTGCTCTCACGCACATGATTGAAGAATGCTTTAAGGTCTCCCTTAAAACCTACCTGTTCTTTTACTTTTTCCATTTCTTCTGAAATCCGGGCTACTTCATCCAGTCCCAATTGATGGATCTCTTCAGCCGTCATATTGGTAGTGGTATAAAGCTTTATCTGATGCCTGTAAAACTCTTCACCATCTGGGATATCAGCAATTCCGCTGCTTTTACGTCCCTTTGGCAGGTAATCCTGCTTCAGGAAGTCGTGCATTTTTTTGTATTGAGGAATCACTTTATCAGTGATCATCTTTTTGTAAGCCTCAGTTAGTCTTTCTTTTTCCTCTGCCGTAAAGCTATCGGGGAAATTTTTTACGGGACCATAGAAAAGGTGTTCTTCTGCATTGGGACCGGTCATGGATCCCATTTGAGGGATCACCTTTTGAATAAGTGATGCAGGCAGGACATATCCCTGTTCCATTCCTTTTCTCATATTTTCTTCGGCAGAATTCATCCAGGTGAGGAAACCATCCACTCGTTTCATCCATTTTTCATAATCCTCTACCGTTTTAAAAGGCTGGGCACCCAT
>JAHELO010000171.1 GCA_024644145.1 Christiangramia sp. | reverse complement strand
ATATCATTTCAGATGAATTAAAGGCTTTACGGGTTTTAAAAGGATTAAAGAATAAAGTCTCTGCCAATACCATGACCAGACTAAAATGGGCATTCCTTAGTGAGGCGCCGGGTGTGGAGATGCAATTGTATGATATGATCAAATACATCTTCAGCCATAGAGAAAAAGTAGATCTTGATTATTCTCATCCCTCAGTATTATATATCGCTAATCTGGCAAAACAGGTAGGACGGGAAAAACATCGGATGGAAGCCTTTGTAAGATTCAGGCTTACAAAAGATGATATTTATTTTGCCATTATCGAACCCGACTTTAATGTTTTACCCCTTATAAGTCCTCATTTTAAAAGGCGCTATGCAGATCAAAAGTGGCTCATTTACGATATAAGGAGAAAAATAGGTATTTATTATGACCTGATGAAAACCGAATATGTATCGATGGAATTACCCGAAGATATAGGGATTTCTGGCGGAAATTCGGAATATTTCGATACCGGTGAGATCTATTTTCAGAAATTATGGAAGGAATATTTTGACTCAACGAACATCAAAAGCCGAGTAAACATGAGGCTTCACGTGCAACATGTCCCTAAGCGTTATTGGAAATATTTAAGTGAAAAGAGTCCTTTTGCATAATTAAAATTTGTTTAACTTTGTTTCTTCAACTAATTAAACACATTAACAATGAAAAAATTATTCTTACTATTTGCTGTTGCAACAATGTCTCTTTCAATCTACTCTTGTAGAGAAACTACAGAAGAAAAAACTGAAGATGCCGTAGAAGAAATGGGTAACGACATCGAGAACTCTGCTGAAGAAGCTGGACAAGAAGTAGAAAACGCTGCTGAGAATGCAGAGAATGAAATGGAAGAAGAAGTAGAAGGAACTGACGATATGAACGCAGATGATGATATGTAATCATCTCCTTTCTTAATAAATAAAAGCCATTCTTTGAATGGCTTTTTTTAATTAACCCTAATTTGAATAAGATGAAAAAAGCTGTGTTATTATTAATGGCTGTGGTCTTCAGCCTGGCGATGTACTCATGTCGCGAAACCACTCAGGAAAAGACAGAAGAAGCTGCTAAAGCCATTGGCAACGATATCGAAGCCGGCGCTAAAGAAGCAGGTGAAAAAATAAAAAAAGGAGCTAAAAAGGTTACCAAGGAGATCGATGAAGAAATTCATGAGACTGATGATGTAACTGGTGAAGAAGCTACAGACGATGCGGCTTAATTCACAAAAAAAGCATTTCAGCAATAATTAAGCATCATCCCTAACTGGTTCAGGGATCTCAAAATAGTTTAGTTAGAGACTGGATTAAGAAGGGTTTGTTTTAACTTCCTGGAATGCTTTTTTATTTCTTGCGCTCAATCACATAATTGACCATAAGCTCCAGGCTGTCTCGGTATTCAGATTTCGGGTATTCCTTGAGAATATTTAGTGCCTCTTCCTGAAATTCTTTCATCCTCTTTACGGCATAGTCCAGCCCGCCGTTACTTTTTACAAAATCTATCACTTCCCTTACTCTGCCCCTATCCTTATTGTGATTTTTGACGGAATTGATCACCCAGGCCTTTTCCTTTTTTGAAACCTTATTCAGGGTGTAGATCAATGGCAGGGTCATCTTCTGTTCTTTGATATCTATCCCGGTAGGTTTGCCAATTTTCTCGGTACCGTAATCAAAAAGGTCGTCTTTAATCTGAAAAGCCATTCCAATCAACTCCCCAAATTTTCGCATTCGCTCAATATCGGTACTGTCAGGTCTTACAGATGCCGCTCCCAGGCTACAACAGGCGGCAATCAAAGTGGCAGTTTTCTGCCTGATTATATCGTAATAAATCTCTTCAGTAATATCCAGCCTTCTGGCCTTTTCGATCTGCAGCAACTCCCCCTCGCTCATCTCTTTTACCGCTACAGAAATTATCTTTAGAAGATCAAAATCATTATTATCTATAGAAAGAAGCAGGCCTTTGGAGAGCAGGTAATCTCCCACCAAAACCGCGATCTTATTCTTCCATAATGCATTTATACTGAAAAACCCACGCCTGCGGTTAGAGTCGTCTACCACATCATCATGAACCAGGGTGGCTGTATGTATAAGTTCTATAACCGAAGCTCCGCGGTAGGTTCTTTCATTCACATTTCCCCCTGAGACCATTTTGGCCACGAGGAAAACAAACATTGGGCGCATTTGCTTACCCTTTCGATTTACTATATAATGGGTTATCCTGTTAAGAAGTGCAACTTTGGAAGACATGGATTCGAAGAACTTTTTCTCGAAAAGTTCCATCTCTTTCTCAACAGGAAGTTTTATTTGGGAAATAACCTTCATAAAGGCCGTAAATATACATATTTATACCGAAGGACTTCGGGTTGCTTACCTAAGTAAATCAGGCAGATTTATTGGCCAGCTGTCCACAGGCGGCATCAATATCCTTACCCCTGGATCTCCTCACGGTAACCGTAATCCCGTTACGCTCCAGCATATCCTGGTACATATTGGTAGCCTGAGAAGCGGCTTGTTGAAAATTACCGTCGTCTATAGGGTTGTATTCAATAAGATTCACCTTACAGGGCACATATTTGCAGAATTTCACCAAAGCCTGGGCATCTTCGCGGGTATCGTTAATGTCTTTCCAGACAATATATTCATAGGTGATCCGGCTTTTGGTTTTGGAATACCAATATTCCAGTGCTTCCCTAAGATCTTCCAACGGAAAGGTCTCGTTGAAGGGCATGATCTTAGTTCTAACCTCATTTCGGGCAGAATGCAGAGAAACCGCTAATTTGATCTTCGCTTCGTCATCTGCCAGTTTTTTGATCATTTTCGGCACTCCGGAAGTGGAAATGGTAATTCGTTTTGGAGACATCCCCAAGCCTTCAGGAGAGGTTATCTTGTCTACCGCCTTCATCACATTATTGTAATTCATTAAAGGTTCACCCATTCCCATGAAGACGATATTTGAGAGTGGCCGGTCAAAATAAAGCCTGCTTTCATTATCTATGGCAACAACCTGATCGTAGATCTCATCAGGATTAAGATTTCGCATTCTCTTTAGCTTCGCGGTGGCACAGAACTGGCAATCTAAACTACATCCCACCTGAGAGGATACACAGGCAGTAGTCCTGGTTTTAGTAGGGATCAAGACAGATTCTACGGTAAGCGTATCATGAAGTTTTACGGCATTTTTTATCGTTCCGTCACTGCTACGCTGCATGCGGTCTACCCGGATATGATTTATAACAAAGTTATCTTTCAGCATCTGCCTGGTTTCCTTTGAAATATTGGTCATATCATCAAAAGAGTGCGCGGCCTTATTCCAGAGCCACTCATATACCTGGGTTCCACGAAAAGATTTATCCCCTTCAGAAACAAAAAAATCCTGTAGTTGTTGCTTGGTTAATGCCCGTATATCTTTCTTCTTGTCTTTCACGCTGCTAAATTACGAAGTTAAAACCGAATGCATCAGTCTTTTAAATATCAATAGCTTACAAAAAAGGCCATAAACCGTTAATTCGATTTATGGCCTTTAAAAATTATTAGGTAAGATTATAAGATCAGCATTGCATCTCCATAAGTATAGAACCTGTACTTTTCCTTTACAGCTTCTTCATATGCTTTTTTCATGAAATCGTGACCCGCAAATGCAGACACCATCATAAGCAAAGTAGATTTTGGAGTATGGAAATTGGTGATCATACAATTAGCAATATTAAAATCGTAAGGAGGGAAGATAAATTTATTGGTCCACCCGCCAAATTCATTCAATGTCTGGTCTGATGATACTGCACTTTCCAGCACTCTCATAACCGTAGTACCCACCGCACAAACCTTACGTCTTTCTTTCTTGGCCTTATTTATAACTTCTGTAGCATCCTTTTGAATAAATGCTTCTTCACTATCCATTTTATGTTTAGAAAGATCTTCAACCTCAACCGGGCTAAAAGTCCCCAAACCTACGTGAAGAGTAACCTCTGCAAAATCAATTCCTTTGATCTCCAGTCTCTTTAGTAAATGTTTTGAGAAGTGTAAACCAGCCGTTGGGGCTGCAACCGCTCCTTCATTCTTGGCATAGATGGTCTGGTATCTTTCTTCGTCTTCAGGCTCTACCTCTCTTTTGATATACTTTGGAAGTGGCGTTTGACCTAGTTCCTTTAATTTCTGTCTGAAATCGCTATATGACCCATCATATAAAAACCGAAGAGTTCTTCCTCTGGAAGTAGTATTGTCTATAACTTCAGCTACAAGACTTTCGTCTTCCCCAAAGTAAAGCTTATTACCTATTCTTATTTTTCTGGCAGGATCTACAAGTACATCCCATAATTTGGTTTCAGGATTTAATTCTCTCAACAAGAAAACTTCAATTCTGGCTCCGGTTTTTTCTTTATTTCCATAAAGTCTGGCAGGAAACACCTTGGTATTATTAAGAACCATCACATCTTCCGGCTCAAAATAATCGATTAGATCTTTGAATTTTTTATGTTCAATCGTCTGCTCCTTTCGGTTAAGAACCATCAGCCTGGCTTCATCTCTATTTTCAGATGGATACTCAGCCAGAAGTTCTTTAGGCAGTTCAAAATTGAAGTTTGAAAGTTTCATTCCCATAGTTCCTGTTTTAAAAGCTGCAAATATACAATCTCAACATAGGGGTTGTCAAGTAAATGAAGGTTTATTTAAAAATTAAATAATTTTTTCGGTCTCGAAGCCCAGTTTATTGAGATCTTTCCAAAAATCTGGATAAGATTTTGAAACAACATCGGCATCTTCAATTGAGAGGGAGGTTCTTAATGCCAATGGAGCAAAGGCCATAGCCATGCGATGATCATTATAGGTTTCAACAAGCACGTCCTTTTCCAGGGATTGCGGTGGCAGAAGCAATAAGCAATCGTCAGTGATCTTGA
>JAHELO010000170.1:2933-4905 GCA_024644145.1 Christiangramia sp. | reverse complement strand
AGACCGATAAAGACGATAAACTGATCATTCTATATGCGTCCAACAAGGAAGAACAGCACAGCTATATCGAAGCGGCCAAGGCTAAAGGTTTCGAGGTGCTATTGTTAGACAGTCCTATCGTGACGCATTTGCTGCAGAAACTGGAAACCTCCAAAGAAAATATTTCATTTGCCAGGGTCGATGCAGACCATCTGGATAACCTTATAAAAAAGGAGGATACCAAGATCAGTAAGCTCTCGGACGATGAGAAAGACAAGCTCAAGCAGAATATAGAAGAGGTTCTGGCCGACAAAGGCTATACCGTACAGATGGAACCCATGGATAGCACTGATTCTCCTTTCATCATCACCGAGCCTGAATTCATGAGAAGAATGAAGGATATGCAGCGCACCGGCGGTGGAGGAGGTATGTTCGGAATGGGTAATATGCCCGATATGTACAATTTGGTGGTCAATACGAACCATGAACTCGTTTATGAGATCCTGAATACCAGGACTGCCAAGAAGAGAGAACGCCTCATCAACCAGTCGCTAGACCTTGCCAGGTTATCCAAAGGATTGCTCAAAGGAGAGGAACTCACTCAATTTATCCAGAGAAGCTATCAGATGATCAAATGATCAGGTGATTATCGAAGGAATTTCTTTAGATAAATAATCTGGATATAGAAGAAAATGGACAGCATCAGTAAGGCATACACTACCGAATGATCAATATTGATGCTGTTCATATTTATAAGGCTTTCAAAGCTATTTTGATGGAACAGATCACTGATTTCCTCCATAAACGGAATGGGCACATCGGACCATTCCTGGTTCCCATCGGCCGACAATAATATAAAGCAAATCCCCAACACCAGGGCAGCAATCGGCAGCCATCCCTTTTTGGAGATAAGAGGCTTGTATCGGATTACAGATGACCGCAACGGCATTTGTTCAATCTTTTCCATCACAGATCGGGAAAACTGCTCCGAAGGTTGATCTGCACCTGCTTCGACCACTAACTTTCTTAAGAAATCATCGGTTTTCCTATCCTGTTCTGCCTTCATATTCTTTAATTATTTCTGGTTCAAGTCGTCTTTTTAGTAGAGCAAGCAGGCGCTTTCTGCTGCGAAAGAGCCTGACTTTGATCGTATTGGTCGAAAACCCTGTGATTTTCTCAATTTCCTTCAGACTGAGCTCCTCGAGATAGAAAAGCGTGATCAGAAGTGCATCATCTCCTGCCAAGTCATCGATAGCGGCCTTAATACAAGCCTTTCGTTCATTCTGTTCCAGGGTATTCATCTGCCGGTCCATAGTTCCGATATCGTAGCGTTCAGATATATCCACAGACTCCATCGTTACCCGCCTCTTATTCCTTTTGAGGCAGTCGAGTGATTTGTGATAAGCGATACGATACAACCAGGTGGAGACCTTGCTATCGCCTCGAAACGACTCCAATGCACGATAGGCACTGAGGAACACATCCTGGGCTACTTCTTCAGCATCCTCTCTTTGCTTTATCATCCGCATGGCTACCGTAAAGACCAAAGACCTATACCGATCCACCAGGACCGAAAAGGACACGGTGTCCCCAGCCCTGACTTTTGTTAAGATCTCCTGGTCGGTTAAGCGGCTCATCAAACCATAAGACGCCTAATTGCCCGTATAGGTTACAAAAAAACATCATTTGTTGTAACCTGATGTGGTTTTCTGTCGTCCAAGCAGCAGATAAGTTCATATAATCAATTAAAAAACAAAATTATGGTAGGAGTTGTATTTATAAGTTTATTCGTGGTGGTTTTCGGTATTTTCTATCTGTTCTTTTCCACCCGCAACAAAGAACGATTAGCCCTCATTGAAAATGGGGCTGAGGCAAGTATTTTCATAAAAAGCAGTAATGGAGGTATGTATTCCTTCTGGAAGGTTTTTTTACTTAATCTTTCGGTGTTGCTTATGAGTATTGGCCTGGGGGTTTTTATAGCCTCTTTTATGGT
>JAHELO010000170.1:0-2923 GCA_024644145.1 Christiangramia sp. | reverse complement strand
CGGGATCGGGTTATTTGTTGGTTTCACTATGACCAAAAAATTAAGCGCAGCCAATTGATAGACTTCCAGATCAAAAAGTGCAAGCCGAGGCATCATAAGCATTGGTTTGTTACTTTTACCATATGAGGATAACTTCAACCAACCTGGCTTTCCCAAGAGAAATTCTTTGGCGAGGAAAGAAAATAATGACAGGTATCTACAAAAAACCTGTAGAGGGGCCCGTCTTTCTCAATCGGGAGTCAGTGGATAAAGACGTTATCGCTGATAGAAAAGTACACGGAGGCATTCATAAAGCTTGTTACCTGTTTTCTGCGAGTGAATATCCATATTGGAAATCGCTTTATCCACATTTGGAATGGAACTGGGGTATGTTCGGAGAAAATCTCACTGTTGAAGGCCTGGATGAAGATTCGGTTTGCATTGGTGATATCTATGAAATCGGTTCTGCACAGGTGGAGATCAGCCAGCCCAGAGAGCCCTGCTTTAAACTCGGGGTACGATTCAAAAACCAGGAGATTCTTGCACAATTTATCGCGCGTTCTTATCCCGGTGCTTATGTCAGGGTCTTAAAGGAAGGGGAAGTTAAACCCGGAGATCCTATAAAATTGGTTTCCCGATCCCCGATCGAACTTACCATTAAAGATTTTTTTACACTATTGTTCAGCGAAGAAAAGGACCCTGAAGTACTGGCCATGGCCCTTGCAAATGAAGCGCTTCCCGAACAAAAACGCCTTAGGCTTAAGAGGTATAAAAAAGGAGGGTAAAAAACCCTCCCCTTTTAGTTGTTAGAAACCTCAATTATCGAACCGCAATGCTTTCGCGGTAGGTTCCTTCACTGTCCCTGACCACTACGGTATATCTGTCGGCATAGGCATTTTTAAAATTAAATGCCTTTTCTACGGTGCGTTCGTTATTAAGCACCTCTTTAAAAAGGATACGGTTGGAACTGTCAAATACCTTTATCTCGACCTTTTCGCCATTGAGATTTAGCATATTAAGGTAAACCATATCACCTGCCTGCCTGAAAATCCGTTTTCCTTTATCGGCTGAGGCCAAAATTTCTAATTCCGTATCCGAATTGGGATTTAAAACCATTCGGTCAGTACCGTTGGCATAGCTCGCTGCCATAGCAAGCATTAGTGCTGAAACTGTTGTAATTCTTGCAATTGTTTTCATAACGTTCGTTTTTAGATGAATGAATTAAATACAGGACAAAACTACGTGCAGTTTATGCCCCCGACAACCACAGTTTTATCTGATTTATATGCTATTTTATCATCTATTATCTCTTAATATTCTGTTAAGGTTAATATACCATATATATTAGGTAATATTGCAGAACGTCACCAGTAGAAAGCAGGATATCTTTATTAAAAAATAGATTGCGACAAATGGTAAAACAAAAACCGACTTTTGAGGCAATAGAGCCCGACTTTGGGAATTCCTTCACCTATAATAAATTTGATTCCGGCCGTCTGAATAAGGATTCCACTTGGCATTATCACCCGGAAATTGAATTGGTATATGTAAATGGGGGTGCAGGGAAACGTCAAATTGGAAGCCATCTATCGTATTATTCCGAAGGAGACCTCATCCTGATAGGCAGCAACCTGCCTCATTGCGGGTTCACCGATAAGTTCACCGGGAACAAGTCTGAAACGCTTGTTCAAATGAAAATCGATTTTCTGGGAAATGATTTTTTCAATATTCCGGAAATGAGGAAAATTCAGGACCTTTTCGAGGTTGCCAAAAGCGGGGTTGCCTTCTACGGCAATACAAAACGTGTTATTGGGGAAAAAATGGAAAAACTAGCGTCTCAAACCGATTTTCAGCGGTTGTTGTCGATTCTAAATATCCTTAACGAACTGGGGCATTCCAAGGAATTCAAGGTGCTCAATGCCGAAGGATTTGCCATGGAAACCGAAGTGAAGGACAACGACCGTATAAACGTGGTATTCAATTATGTAAAAAACAATTTTCAAGAAGATATCACACTGGCGGTTATAGCCGACAAGGTAAATATGACGGTGCCGTCGTTTTGTCGATATTTTAAAAAGATCACCAACAAAACATTTGTCCAGTTTGTCAACGAATACAGGCTGGTGCACGCCAGTAAATTACTGGCAGAGCAACCCATGAGTATCAGTGAAGTATGCCTGGAGAGCGGTTTCAATAATTTTTCCCATTTTAACAAGTCCTTTAAGGCCTTTACCGGTAAAAGCCCTTCAGAGTATCGCAATGAACTTAAAAAGATCCTTAAATGAAAGCTGAAGACCAGCTTCAATTTTATAAACTCGACCTGCCTGACAGCGATATTGTCTACTACCCGGCTTTCCTGCAGGGTCTTTTGGCTGACGAGTATTTCAAGTATTTTCTAAAGAACTGTTCCTGGCAGCAGGATGATATCCGTGTTTTTGGGAAGACCTATCCCCAACCAAGACTAACGGCACTATACGGAAACAATGGCAAATCGTATTCCTATTCCAATATCGTGATGAAGCCCCATCCCTTTGATCGAAAATTGCAGGAGATCAAAGTGGATCTGGACGAACTGGCTCAGGTGAATTTTACCAGCTGCCTGATGAATCTCTACCGAGACGGATATGACAGCAATGGCTGGCATGCCGACGATGAAAAGGAATTGGGTATCAACCCGGTAATCGCTTCGGTTTCACTTGGACAGGAACGCATCTTTCACCTTAGACACAAAAAAAGAAAAGAATTAAAAAAAAGCCTTTTATTGGAACACGGTAGTTTACTGCTGATGAAGGGAGTTACCCAGCATTGCTGGGTTCACCAAATCCCGAAGTCTAAAAAGCCCATGAAGCCTCGTATCAACCTAACTTTTAGGGTCATAAAATAAAAAATCGGTTTTTTAGAAACCGATTTTTTAGTACCGTTTTATTTTCCGCGTTATGTACTG
>JAHELO010000169.1 GCA_024644145.1 Christiangramia sp. | reverse complement strand
GATAGAGGTAACCGATACTAAAAAGGAAAATAACCAGATCATACATTTTACGAAAAAGCTTCCGCAAAATACTGAGGCAGATTTTAAAGCCATCGTAAATAATACTGAAAGAGCCAATACTGCCTCTAATCACACAGCCACGCATTTACTGCATCAGGCACTTAGAAGTATTTTGGGAACCCACGTAGAGCAGAAGGGCTCTATGGTGCAAAGCGGCTACCTGAGGTTTGATTTTTCGCATTTTAGTAAGGTGACGGCAGAGGAGCTGGAGAAAATAGAGAATTTCGTGAACGCTCGTATCCGGGAACATATTTCGCTGGAAGAAAAAAGAAATACTACTTATGAGCAAGCCGTAGAAGAAGGAGCTATTGCCTTGTTCGGTGAAAAATACGGCGACTCGGTAAGAGCTATCAAATTTGGAGAATCTATGGAGTTGTGTGGGGGGACACATGTGAATAATACTTCAGAGATCTGGTATTTTAAGATCACAGCAGAATCTGCAGTGGCATCAGGAATTAGAAGAATAGAAGCCATTACCGGGGAAGCTGCCATGAATTATTTTGAAAAACAAATCGATATTCTTGAGGAGATCAAAAACGGATTAAAGAATGCCAAAGATCCGGTAAAGGCGATCAACAATCTTCAGGAAGAAAATGCCGCTTTAAAGAAGCAGGTGGAAAGCTTATTAAAAGACAAAGCGAAAAATTTGAAGTCTGAATTACAGCAGGAAGTGAGATCTATTGATGGGGTGAATTTCCTGGCAAAAAGAGTAGACCTTGATGCGGCGGGAATTAAAGATTTGGCCTTCCAGTTAGGGGAAGAACTGGAAAATCTGTTCCTGTTGTTTGGAACAGAACAAAACGGGAAAGCCCTGTTATCCTGTTATATTTCGAAAGAGCTTGTGCAGCAGAAAGAACTCAATGCCGGGCAGATTGTTCGTGAACTCGGTAAGTATATTCAGGGTGGCGGCGGAGGCCAGCCATTCTTCGCTACTGCGGGGGGTAAAAGACCTGAAGGTCTTAATGAAGCACTACAGAAAGCAGAAAGTTTCATAAAATAACATTTAAATCCCGGTTTTTTAGCCGGGATTTTTTAATTTAAGTAAATGGAATTCAGAACTAAAGTTCCGGTAGAAGAAGGCTCTCCTAAAATAAACCATTCTTCAGGTGTGTTCCTGATAGGTTCCTGTTTTGTGGAAAATATCGGGGCTAAATTGGATTGGTTTAAATTCCGGAATTTGCAGAATCCAACCGGAATAATTTTTCACCCTTCGCCAATAAGGAAGTTTTTTCAAAGACTTTCCAATAATGAAAATTTTCAGAAGAGCGATGTCTTTGAGTTCAATGAGGCATGGCAAACTCTGGAAGCCCATTCAGATATGCGCCGGCAAACAGAAGAGGAATGCCTGGAAGCACTAAATTCCTCTTTGGAAGAGAGTAGGGAATTCATAAAAAATGCATCTCATATTATTATTAGTCTGGGTACCGCCTGGGGATATGTATATGAGGGAAGCCAGAATATTGCTGCGAATTGTCATAAGATCCCCCAGAAGAAATTCAGCAAAGAATTGTCCTCGATAAATGAAATAGTGACAGATCTGGAAGTAATAAGTCATTCAATTAATGAGTTTAATAAAGAGGCAAAGATCATATTTACCATATCACCGGTTAGACATCTAAAAGATGGCGTAGTAGAAAATCAGCGTAGTAAAGCCCATTTGATTTCTGCAGTGCATCAATTTCTGGAATCAGAGATTAACGCTACCTATTTTCCTTCTTATGAGATCTTAATGGATGAATTGAGGGACTATAGGTTTTATGCCGAAGACATGCTCCATCCAAATTCTACCGCTCTAAATTATATATGGGAACTGTTTTCCAAGACCTGGATGAACTCTAAATCTCTGGAAATGAACCAACAAATAGATAAAATACAGAAGGGATTATCCCATCGGTCACGCGCAGAAAAGTCACCTAAGCATAAGAAATTTCTTACAGAATTAACTAGAAAAATCGAGGAAATTCAAAAAAAATACCCTGAAATCACCTTTTCGTAGGCCCCGCCGTTGTTAGGATTGTTAAATTTTTAATATGTCAGATTTTACATTTATATTGCTTTTATTAAAAAAATCGTATTTTTACAAAGCATATCAGAAATTAATATCAGTTGATTATGCGGGTTAAACTCCAAATAATCAGATATTTTTTCGAAGATTGTTTTTCTAAAATTTGTTGGGGTAGATTTTAGAACATACTAAAGGACGGGTGGGGCCGTCCTTTAGTTTTTTATAAGGTTTCGTTAACTCACTTTAGGTTTTCCTTCTTATTTCTCAATTTATTTTTTCCTATTTTTCCTATTTTTCCTATTGCCTAATTCGAGCTTATGAAGAATATTCTATTAGCCATTCTAATGGTTGCGGTTGTTATCCTCGGTTTTATGTACTGGAATGAGAAGAAGAATGAAAAGGAAAGTTTAGTTGAAAATACGGCCCTTATTCAGAAACAAGTCCGTAACGTTGGGAAACTAGTTGTTACCGAAGGCACCTTTTCTCAGGTATTTACCTATAAGAATTCCAAAAGTTTTTATTTAGATATATTTTCTGCCCGGAAAAAGGCTCTTATTGTGGTAAATGCAGAGGTAAATGTGGCTTATGATCTGAGTAAACTGGATATAGAGGTTGATGAAAAAGGCAGAAGAGTGATCATCAGGAAAATACCCAAAGAAGAGATTAGTATTAATCCTAATATCAGGTATTATGATGTTACACAGGATTACCTCAATCAATTTGAAGCTGAAGATTATAATAAGATCAAAGACCGCGTAGAAAAAGGATTGAGAGAAAAGATCGAAAACTCTTCTTTAAAGAGAAATGCCAGAAACCGCCTTATCAGCGAATTACAGAAGATCTATATCCTTACAAATTCGCTGGGCTGGACCCTGGAATATCAAAATGATACTATTCAGAATTCTGATGCCTTAGAAAGGATCAGGCTTTAAGGAGTTACCATCTTATTTTCGGTCATTTCAATACCGTCTTCTATTAAATGGGCTATCTCCGGGCGCTCCTTACTAATCTCCAATAATCTTTCCTTAACTTCTTCAGCAAATTTAGGATCAAGTTCTGTAGCCAATTCGTAGATCTCTACAGATAAAAGCCAGTCCTTAGGATGATGTTTCTTTACAATATCAAAAGCTGCATTCAGTGAATATTTCGTATTCTCACCGTTTCTAATATTCCTAACCGATTGATAAAGAGATTCGAGTTCTTCCTTTTCGGGAGTTTTTTTACTTTTAATGGTAGTGGTAGAAGGCGTATGGGTAATAAGATCAAAAGATTCATGATCTGCCGGTCCCGCATAGGCTGAAATCACTTCTTTCCCTACAGCCATATCGTATCTTCCCCATTCTGGTTCAAACAGCACCTCACCGTTATAGGTTACGCTACAGTCTTTAAAACTGATAAGAATAATTTTTCCCTGTAGGTTTCGTGTTCCGGTAATGATTTCTCCTTCCACTTTAATGCCGCCTTCAAATTCCAGGCTAACATTCTCTCCTTCATATATATCATAGGCTCTAAGATCTCTAGGACTCATGTCTTCTATAGAGAGATTGATCCCTTTTAATTTACCAATTGGGGAACCAAAACCTTCCTTATGTGAAGACACACCGTGCCCCACAATTTCCTTTTCCCGGTAGGCCAATGCCGTTTCTCCCTGGGTCTGAATATAGACCGGTTTACCTTCATGCTCAATTACCCTGGTAAAATTACCAGAGACCTGAATACCCGTACTAAACTCTATAGTACCCAGGTTTTTGGAATCTATCAATTTCTGTATTCCTTCCAGTCCACCTCTTCTTAAGGCCATTTTGTTTGCAAATTCTTCAAGAACAAGACTTAAATGAGCAAAATCTGGAGTCACATATAATTGAGGCTGAGGTTTCGTGATATCAAATTCCTTTTTTGAAGCTTCAATATTATATGGGTACTTTTTTACCTTGTCTGTCATGCAGGATTTACTTTCCCCGATAGAAGAAAGCAGGCCGGCGCCATAAATTTTGGGATTTTCTGGGGTGCCAATTAAACCATATTCCACGGTCCACCAGTGGAGGTTTCTAATCTGCGCCATTTCACTGGGTTTAACATCGGCATTTTGCAGGTCGTCCACTCGTTTTTCAACTTCTTCTATTTTTTCCTGAGGTGTATCTTCCGCCTCTTTTAAGATAGAAAGTTCTCTGATGGCTTCATAAACTTCATAATCATGTGCACTTGAAATTGCCTTACAGCCAATTTCACCAAAACGTCTTAAGTATTCTGCGTATTCAGGATTAGCAATAATGGGAGCGTGGCCGGCTCCCTCATGAATAATATCAGGAGCAGGGGTATATTCAATGTGTTCCAGTTGTCTTATGTCGCTGGCGATCACCAAAACGTTATAAGCCTGAAATTCCATGAATGCTGCTGGTGGGATAAATCCGTCTACCGCCACCGCGGCCCAGCCAATTTCTTCCAGGATACGGTTCATCCCGTACATATTTGGAATACTGTCTATAGAAATACCTGTTTTCTTAAGGCCTTCCAGGTAAGAATCGTGAGCGACCTTACTTAGATAATCCACATTCTTGCGCATTACATATCGCCATACAGCCTGATTTATAGGAGTATATTCTTCATAGTTCTGCGGTTTTATATATTGCTGAAGGTGGGCCGGAAGCCTGTCCAGAATTTCGTTTGAAGGTATATTATCTAACATGATTTGATCTAACTAAAACGTTTGCGATAAATGTACAAAATTTGCCAGAGAAAGGGAAAGATTATAGCTAACTACAGGGTGTAAAAAAGCCCCGTGAAACGGGGCGTTAATTAATTTTTATTTCTCAGATCCCGGAGGATATTTCTCCATGATCTTCGCAACGATCTCG
>JAHELO010000168.1 GCA_024644145.1 Christiangramia sp. | reverse complement strand
AATTGCAGCGCAGGATTTTCATAATCATCTGTATTCACACAGGAGTAGAAGAGCAGCCCAATGAATATATAATATACTACACCTTTTTTCATTAGCTATCTGTTAAAATCTAAAGCTCACGTTAGTAAAAAAACTCGTACCAATTCCCAACCAGTATTTATTCCCGAATACCGGCAGGTCTCTATCCCTGTCTTGCTTTAAGGTTCTGTAATTGGAATTCCTGGCCTGCTCAAAACCACCCGATTTATATTGCTGATCCAGCAAATTATTAACACTTACAAAGATCCCGAGATATTTGTCTCTGATTCTCCAGGACTTCCCTCCTACCATATTTACAAGGAAATAATCATCAAAACGCTCCTGTTTGAGAAGTTTCTCTGCTACCTGAGGTTCATAATCTAAAAGTGGAAAACCATCATAATCCATTTGAAAATTCGAGGTTCGGCTAAGAGCATGAATATCTATATACGCATGAGCAAAATGATTTACTGTTGCACCAAACCACCAGTAACCAGGATCACGGTATTCAAAACCTAACAGCGCGGCTTGCTGAGGACCTCCAGCCAGCCTGTAATCTTTAAGATTTGCTTTTCCATACGAGACCGAATTCTCAAACGAGGCTGAACTCAAGCTTAACCGCGGATTATTAGCATAGGTGAACTGCCCCAAGGCAAGCGCAGATTTAATTTTTAAAGTGGGAGTGATTTGGTATTCAGTTCCCAATTCCAGACCTATATGCTGTTTTTCAATATCAGTTAAAGCCTCCTGAACAAATGCCGCAGTATTCCTTCGCCCTAATCCTCCTAGACCGTTAGTAAAATAATAAGAAACCTCGGTAGCATTATTTATCCTGGTATAATACCCGGTTAGTCTTAAATTAAATTTTGAGGACCTGTATCGGTAGCTAATATCTGAGGCCTGGATTATTTCTTCCTCAGGATTCTCTACAATTTGATTATTCTGTCTGGGATTAATAAAGACATTTTTAAAGCCTGGAGCTTTTAAAAAATATCCCATATTATATTCCACATTTTGCCGACCTGAAAATTTATAAGTAAAGCCTGTCTTAAGTCCGTATTCAAAAAACGTTACCAGATCACTTACTCCAAACGAATTCCCAGGATAGATCCCATTTTTATAATAACCGTTCCTTTGATGCCGGATTTCCCCAATATTCCCGCTGAGACTTATCTCTAATTTTCTGAAGAAATATTGAGCTTGAAGAAATCCCTCAATTTCACTTGCCTGAATATCATAATTATACTTATAAGTGTCTCCGGAATTTACAAGACGTTGGGGATCATTGAGATTAGATTGCATGGCGAGGGTTAAAGGACTGCCGCTTACTTCTTCTGCAAAAACATCAATATCCAAAAAAGCTCTGCCTCCCAGTAGATCCTTGAGACGGGCAAAATTTTCACTTTGTAGATCTTTTAAACCTGCAGAAGCTATAACCTTAAAATTATTCTCGACATTCCAGTTTAAGATTAAATTAGCCGAGAGCTGTTGGTCCCGGTTTACATCCTCTGCAAGCGCATAAACTGCATTATTCCCATTGCCATTATTTATAATATTTGCCGAATATAGTTGCTGCCAATCCAACTGTCCGCCCTGTGTTAGATCATTCTGCGCCCTATAAGCCGCCTCGAAATTCAGCTGGTCCTGAAAACGCAAATAATAACTGGGTAATTTTTGGTAATAAACAGGATCTGGATTGCTTCCTCCTCCAAGATAAGATTGCTGGTCATCCAGGTTCACAACATTGGTTCCTCCATAATCTATTCTGGAATTGCTTACTTCTCCAAATTGATAAGACAGATTTGTATTTAGCCGAAGCCTTTCTGAAAGCTTCCAGAAATGATTTATCATAAAAACAGGTTCGCTTACTTCTCTAATCCTGGAATTACGTATCTCCTCCTCCTGAAAACCCCAGTATGGATTGTATTTCCCTCCTTTAAGATCTATAACTTCCTGGGTTATAGGTGCAGATTTCCCACGGATAAGCGGAGTATAAATAGCGCTGAAATTAATCTCATGTCCATCGTTTATCTTCTTTTCTACCGATGCAAAAAATGAATAAGAATCAAACTGGGTACCGTCTATATAACCCTCCCGGGCATAACGCTTACCGGTAGAAACTGCATAGAACCACCCTTTTCCCTTTTCCCCGGAGACATGGGTAGCAAGCAGCCTACCCGAATACGACCGGTTAGACCCGGAGATGGAAATACGACTTCCCGGTTGATATTTTGAAGCCCTCATCAGAATATTCGTTGTTCCACCCAGTCCACCAAAATTATATTCATTAGAACCTATCCCAATGCTGAATACCTGGTTACGCTGTACATCATTAAGCCCTCCCCAATTACTCCATTGCGGCCGGCCATCATACAGCTTATTCATTTCAATACCATTAATAAGCAATTTTCCATACTCTGAACCTACTCCGCGTACCCTAAAGAAGGTCTGGCCAAAATCAAATGCCGCAGCATTAAGATAAACATCACGAGTCGATTGAAGAATACCTGAAATATTATCAAACTTACCCTCCTCAGCAAGTAATTCTGCATCTGAAAGACTGATGGTGGAATGCTGGCTTTGTTCTGCGAATGCATCTGGCTGGAGCATAATATCGCCCACGCTTTTACTTTCAGGACCTATTTTTACAGGAAAACGTTTGGTGATATAGCCGGTTTTGGAAATAAATAAAACCACTTCCTTTTTGGCACTTAGATTCCCTCCAACAGAGAATTCTCCGTCGGCACCGCTATAGGTTTCGTAAAAAAAACCTTCAATTGCAATTCTAACCTGTGGCAGGGGCACATCGGTGATCGCATCTACTAACCTGCCTTTTATCGCAGGTTGCTGAGAGTACATTTTCACGCATATTACCGTGAAAACAAACACCCAGAAAATCAAAATCTTCATTCAGTGCTTCTTCATCGATATGAAATATAATGTTAGCCAATTAATATATAACTAACAAATTATCAGTACTTTAAACCTAAAAATAATGCGTTAAATTTTGAATCTATACTTCATACCGATAATTTCAGTTTTTGGTCTAATATTTTATTCTGGCAATAAACTTTATTGCCAGGCCATAAAAGATTACCAAATAGAAACCGTTGCATTCTATAACGTAGAGAATCTTTTCGACACCGTAGACGACACTTTAACCTTTGATGATGATCGTACAGCACTGGGAAAAGATAAATGGACACAAGACCGTTATAATACGAAAATAGCCAACATCGCAAGGGTGTTGGCTGAGATTGGAGCAAAAGAGACTGGAAGAGCGCCTCTAATTATAGGACTATGTGAAATTGAAAACCGGTTGGTGCTGGAAGACCTCATTTCTCATGAGCTTTTAAAATCCCTGGATTACGGAATTATTCATTATGATTCACCAGATGAGCGCGGCATAGACGTTGCCTTGCTGTATAGAAAAGGGGGATTTATTCCGTTAAATTCACAACCAAGAAAGCTATTGATATATGATTCTAATAAACGGGATTATACCAGGGATCAATTAGTAGTAAGCGGCTTATTACATGGTGAAGAATTTCATTTTATTGTGAACCACTGGCCATCCCGCTCCGGTGGGGAAGCGAAAAGCAGCTACAAGCGTGAAAAGGCAGCACTGCTAAATAAAAAGATCATAGATTCACTATATCGCGAGAATCCCAATGCACGGATTATTGGAATGGGAGATTTTAACGATGATCCCACTAATAAAAGTTTTAAAAAACTTCTGCAAACCAAGGCAAATATTAATGAGCTGAAGGAAGGAGAACTTTATAATCCTATGGAAATTATGCATAAGAATGGAAGAGGAACCCTGGCGTATCGAGACTCCTGGAATTTATTTGACCAGTTTTATCTTTCTCAAAGCCTGGTCTCCCGAAATTTTAATGGATTCCAGCTCTATAAAGCGGACATTTTTAACCCACCCTATGTGATTACCCAATCAGGACAATATAGAGGGTACCCATACCGGACCTATGGAAGTTCGGGTTATGAACCTGGTTACAGCGATCATTTCCCGGTATATCTTTACCTCATAAGGGAGGTCCCTCAAGATTAACGAAAAACCTCCGGCATGACCGGAGGTTTTTTACTTTCAAAAGTTTTCTTGAAATACCCATTATACTGGTTTAAGAAAACCAGGCATTCCATGGAATTCTTGATAGGATCACCACTAATGCAAAACCGTAAAAGATGGCGAGCATTTTGAATTTAGGTTTAGAGGTTAGCTTCTTCTTGTGTTTTGAATATCCTATAGTAATCAAAGCGATGGCAATGATCATCATTAAAGGATGTTCTACCAGATACAGTCTTAAACCTGAATTTTTCATTACTTCTCCCATACCGCCATCAAAACGGGCAAGATTGGAGGGTGTTAGATAAAGAACAACCCCAATTAGCAACTGAATATGAGAAACGATTAATGTAAAAAGTGCAATTCTAAAATTGGTTGCCGAGTATTCCTTATTGGCCGCAAAGCCAATGATCGCGTTAAAACTGGCGATCAATAGCATAAATAAAACCAGATAGGCCCAGTATGAGTGAATAAACTGAATAGTTTCGTACATAATAAATTTAATTTTTGGTCTTGGCTAAAATACTAAATGCATTTATTATTATTCCCATGTGTTTTCGGCATCTGCCCCACCCCATATCAAGGTGGCAAGATATGGATTATCAATGAACGGGTTTCGGTTGCCCTGGGCGGTTTCAATCACATTATTTCGCTGAATCTCGAAAGCAGAAACAGGATCTTCGATATTCCATTTTAAAAATAGTTCCAGAGAACCTACATCTTCAAAGGGTTCATCATATCGCAGGTTCACATACATCACCATTCGAGCGACATCACCGCGCCAGTCATCACCAGGATACCATTTATTCCCATCCACTAGCTGATAGGCACCACTAC
>JAHELO010000167.1 GCA_024644145.1 Christiangramia sp. | reverse complement strand
GTCATTGTAAATCAATATTTTACAAACACCTGTAAAACAGGGGTTTACATTTGGATATTCACAGTTCAAATATCGTAACGCTTAATAGTAGCAGACATATAAAGCGTATTGATTCTGATACATTAGATAAAGATAAAGTAAAATAAATCTCATATGCGTACTGAAAAGGTAGAAATTTTCGACACTACATTGAGGGATGGAGAACAAGTCCCCGGCTGCAAACTGAATACAAAACAGAAATTGAAAATTGCTGCGCGTCTCGATGAACTGGGAGTAGATGTTATAGAAGCAGGCTTCCCTGTTTCAAGCCCTGGTGATTTTGACTCGGTAAACGCTATTTCAAAACTCGTTAAAAATGCCATTGTTTGTGGGTTAACCCGTGCTGTAAATAATGACATCCTGGTTGCTGCAGAGGCTTTAAAATACGCCCGAAATCCTCGTATTCATACGGGGATAGGAACTTCAGATTCTCATATTAAATATAAATTCAAATCAAGCAGGCCAGAAATTATTGAAAGAGCGGGAGAAGCTGTAGCCTATGCCAAAAGCTTT
The DNA here is from genome assembly GCA_024644145.1 of Christiangramia sp. GTDB lineage: Bacteria > Bacteroidota > Bacteroidia > Flavobacteriales > Flavobacteriaceae > Christiangramia. The sequence continues at coordinate 4,413 of JAHELO010000167.1, read as the reverse complement.
GTAGATGATGTTGAGTTTTATGCCGAAGATGCCGGCAGGACCGAAAATGAATTCCTGGCCAAGGTATGTACTGAAGCCGTGAAAAATGGTGCTACCGTTCTTAATATCCCAGACACCACAGGATATTGTCTACCCGAGGATTATGGAAAAAAAATTAAATATTTAAAAGAGCATGTCCCGGGCATCGAAAATGTGATTATTTCCTGTCATTGCCATAATGATCTAGGTCTGGCCACTGCTAATGCCATAGCCGGTATTTCCAATGGCGCGAGACAAATTGAATGTACGATAAATGGAATAGGAGAACGTGCTGGTAATACTGCTTTAGAGGAGGTTGTCATGATCCTGAGACAGCATCCATATTTGCATTTAAATACAGATATCAATCCGCAGTTATTATACGATACCAGTAAGATGGTTTCAAGAGAAATGGGAATGTATGTCCAGCCTAATAAGGCGATAGTTGGCGCCAACGCTTTTGCGCATAGTTCTGGTATCCACCAGGATGGGGTCATTAAGAACAGAGAAACCTATGAGATCATAAATCCAGTCGACGTCGGGGTTACCGAATCGGCTATTGTTTTAACTGCCCGTAGCGGAAGAGCGGCCCTTGCTTTTAAAGCAAAGAAAATGGGATATGATCTTACCAAGCTGGAATTAGATCTTGTATATGCAGAATTCCTGAATTTCGCCGACGCCAGAAAAGAAGTGGCAGATCACGATATACACACCCTAATGAATATATTTAAAAAGAGTTCAAGAGCAATTGCTTAAATAATTATGAAAAAAACTTTATTCGACAAGATCTGGGATTCTCATGTGGTTGAAAGCATACCCAACGGACCGGATATTTTATATATCGATAAGCATTTGATACATGAGGTTACCAGCCCACAGGCTTTTAATGAATTGAAAGAAAGAAATATACCTGTTTACAGACCGGAGCAGATCGTGGCCACAGCAGATCATAATACACCTACCCGGGACCAGCATCTTCCGATTAAAGACTTATTGTCCAGAAAGCAATTGAAGGAGCTAAGCGAGAACTGTAAAGAGAATAATATTACTCTTTATGGCCTGGGACATCCTTATAACGGGATAGTTCACGTAATGGCTCCGGAACTTGGCATAACACAACCCGGAATGACCATAGTATGTGGAGATAGCCATACTTCTACGCATGGCGCCTTTGGAACCATAGCCTTTGGTATTGGAACCAGCCAGGTGACACAGGTTTTTGCGAGCCAGTGTTTACTGGTCGAAAAACCTAAAAAACTAAGGGTAAATGTAAATGGAAAACTAAAAAATGGGGTATTACCAAAAGATGTGATCTTATATATCATTAGCAAATTGGGAACCAACTCCGGTACCGGCTATTTCTGCGAATACGCAGGAAATGTTTTTGAGGAAATGTCTATGGAAGGAAGGATGACCGTTTGTAATATGAGCATAGAAATGGGAGCCCGCGGAGGTCTTATTGCGCCAGACCAGGTTACATATGATTATGTTGAGGGGAAAGAATTTGCCCCAAAAGGAGCCGATTTTGACCGACTGAAAGCTCACTGGGAAACTTTAAAAACAGATGCAGATGCCGAATTTCATCAGGAATATATTTTTCACGCTGAAGATATAGAGCCTATGATCACCTATGGCACCAATCCCGGGATGGGCATCAAGCTTACGGGAGCAATTCCTGTTGATGGCACTAAAAGTGACGCGAAGGCACTGGCCTATATGGACTTTAAGCCTGGTGAGACCTTACTTGACAAAACAGTGAACTATATTTTTATTGGAAGTTGTACCAATTCACGAATTGAAGATTTCAGAGTTGCTGCTTCCTACATAAAGGGTAAGAAAAAAGCTAAAAATGTAAATGCCTTGATTGTTCCCGGAAGCCGTCAGGTGGCGGAACAGATCAAAGCTGAAGGCCTTCAGGATATATTTGAGGCAGCAGGGTTTACTCTTAGACAACCTGGTTGTTCAGCATGTTTAGCCATGAACGACGACAAGATCCCCGAGGGGGAATATTGTGTATCCACGAGTAACCGGAATTTCGAAGGCCGGCAGGGCCCTGGTTCCAGAACAATCCTGGCGAGTCCTCTTACAGCTGCAGCAACGGCTATTGCAGGAAAGATATCAGATTATACACAAACCTTGAATTAATGGAGAAGTATAAAATACTAACAGATACCGCGGTACCATTGGATACTGAAAATGTAGATACAGACCAGATAATTCCTGCGCGTTTCTTAAAAGCTACAGATAAGGAAGGTTTTGGTAAAAATCTTTTCAGGGACTGGCGATTCAATAAAAATGGGCAGCCGATAAATGATTTTGTTCTGAACCAGAATATATATTCCGGCTCCATATTAATTGCCGGAAATAATTTTGGCTGTGGTTCCAGTCGTGAACATGCAGCCTGGGCTTTAAAGGCCTACGGCTTCAAAGCTGTGGTCTCGAGTTATTTCGCAGACATTTTTAAAGGGAATGCGCTTAATAATGGGGTGTTACCCGTACAGGTAACCCCGGAATTTCTGAATAAATTATTCCAGGCAATTGAAAAACAACCCCGGGAAAAAATATGTATAGAGCTGGAAGCTCAGAAAATCAGCATTTTAAGCAATGGAGAAACAGAAAACTTTGAAATAGATCCCTATAAAAAAACCTGTCTTTTACACGGTTATGACGATATAGACTTCCTTATCAGCAAGCTGGAAGCTATAGAAAAGTTTGAAGACGAAAGAAATGGAATAAAAGCTGTTCCGCAGGTTACAATTTAAAGAATTTACTTATGAAATTTAATATAGCTGTACTTCCCGGAGACGGGATTGGTCCTGAAATAACGCAGCAGTCAATAAAAGTGTTGAAAGCTGTAGCAGATAGATTTGATCATGAATTTAATTTTGAAGACGCTGCCGTGGGTGCAGCGGCAATAGACCTGTTGGGGGATCCTTTGCCGGAAGTGACTTTGGAATTATGTAAAAGGTCAGACGCTGTGTTATTTGGGGCAATTGGCGACCCCAAATATGACAACGATCCATCGGCAAAAGTGAGACCGGAACAAGGCCTTTTAAAGCTGAGAAAAGAATTAGGATTATTTGCCAATATCAGGCCGGTAAAAGCCTATGAAAGCCTCCTTTATAAATCGCCATTAAAACCTGAAACTATCGAGGGTGCAGATATGGTGATCTACCGGGAACTTACCGGTGGAATATATTTTGGAGAAAAAAGCATTTCTGAAGATGGTAAAACTGCATCAGACCTCTGTACCTATTCTATTGAAGAGATCGAACGAATTGCTCACCTGGCCTTTAAAGCTGCCGAGACCCGAAGAAAGAAACTCACCCTTATAGATAAGGCCAACGTACTGGAAACTTCCCGCTTATGGAGAAAAACAGTGTCAAGGATCAGCCAGGAATATCCCGGCGTAAAAACAGACTATATGTACGTGGATAATGCAGCTATGCAAATGATCCTGAACCCAAAACAATTTGATGTGATTCTTACTGAAAATATGTTCGGCGATATAATTTCAGATGAGGCCAGCGTAATTGGTGGTAGCATCGGCCTGTTGGAATCGGCTTCTATAGGTACGGGCAATGCCCTGTTTGAACCTATACATGGCTCTTATCCCCAGGCAGCAGGCCAGGGAATTGCTAATCCTTTGGCTTCAGTACGGTCCGCAGCTATGATGCTTGAATATTTAGGCCTTAAAAAAGAATCCGATACCGTACGGCATGCCGTGGATCTAAGTATTCGTTTAAACGTATGTACCATAGATATTAATAAGGATAATCATTATTCAACCGAAAGGGTTGGTGATTTTCTGGAAAGTGTGATAAGTGATACTGAAGGACATATTGTAAACAATGAAAATCTAAATCTTGGACAAATGACCATTATCTAAAATAGTTCATGTTTGTTTAGACAATTACCTCCTGCAAGATTTATTTCTTCAGGAGGTTTTTTATGCTACAGCTTTTGCAATTTATTTCTTATCATATTCAGGGATAGATTATCCTTACTGCCTGTATGTACATGCTGCATACCCTCATTAGGCTCGTAAACTCCATTTTCCACCTGCTCCCCTATTATTTTATATGCCTGCCGGAATGATTCTCCCTTTTTCACCAGGTCATTAATACTGTCTACGGTGTAGAGATATTTATATTTATCGTCCTTTAGATCTATATCTTTAACCTCGATCTGTGCTATGGAATGAGTAAAAACCTCAAGGATTTCTTTAATATTTTCTACCGCATAGATGCTATTCTCTTTAATTAACTGGAAATCTCTATGGTAACCACTGGGCAGGTTATTCGTGATAAGGATCATCTCATTGGCTATCGATTGTAGCTTATTACATTTACCCCTAACAAGTTCAAATACATCAGGGTTCTTTTTATGGGGCAT
>JAHELO010000166.1 GCA_024644145.1 Christiangramia sp. | reverse complement strand
ACTCTCAACCTGCAGGAACATGTACTTTTATTAAATGAGTTTATAGATGAGTACAGGTTATTTAAGTATTTAAGTGCCTGTGATATTTATATAACACCTTATCTAAACGAAGCTCAGATCACCAGCGGAACCCTTTCCTATGCTATGGGTGCAGGTTGTGTAGTAGTTTCTACACCATACTGGCATGCAGCAGAGTTGCTGAAGGAAAACCGGGGAAGGCTTTTTGATTTTGGAGATATTGCTGAGCTATCTCAGATATTGAATAATCTATTGGATCATCCTGAAACCCTAAAAGAGATCCAGGCGAATGCACATGCATATGGGGAAAATATAACCTGGCCTAAAACCGGAAAAAAATATTTTCAGCTTTCAGAGAAGTTACTATCAGATCCTAAAGAGAAATCAAATAAAAGAGAAACCATTATAGACCTGTTGGTATTACCACCTTTTTCTTTAGTTCATATAGAGAGATTAACAGATGATACCGGAATTATTCAGCATGCCAAATTCGGAATCCCGAACTTAAAAGAAGGATACTGCCTCGATGATAATGCCAGAGCACTTCTAATGGCTTTGATGACCTACAGGCAGAAAAAAGATGCCAGGGCATTGGAATTAATGCCTATCTACCTGAGTTTCATTAACTATATGCAGAACCCCGACGGTAGTTTCAGGAATTTTCTAAGTTTCAAGCGGGATTTTGAAGATGAGGTGGGATCTGAAGATTCCTTTGGAAGAACCATCTGGGCGTTAGGCTACCTGGTTGGGAATGCACCCAACGATGCGTATTGCCAAACCGGAAAACTGTTATTTTTCAATGCTAGATCTTACTTAAAGAACTTACGGTCTATTCGAGGTATAGCCAATACTATTATTGGGTTGAGCCATTACCTTAGAACATATCCCGGTGAAACAGATATTGTGAGCGATCTGAAAGATCTTACAGGTAAACTGATAGATGAGTATAATAGGAATCGCACGGAAGACTGGACCTGGTTTGAATCTTTACTCGCTTATGATAATGGGATTTTGCCGCTGGCCATGCTGCATTCTTATGAAATTCTTCATGATCCCAGGGCGAGGGAAATAGCATTCGAAACCATGGATTTTTTAACAGGGCATACCATTGTTGACGGATCATTATCTATAATTGGCAATGAGAACTGGTATAAAAAAGAGGGAGAACGCTCTAAATTCGCTCAACAGCCCATAGATGCCATGGCCATGGTTTTAATGTTTCATCAGGCATTTTTACTTACAGGCCAGAAAGAGTATCTCAATAAATTGTTTTTATCCTTTATGTGGTTCCTTGGAGAAAACGACCTGCGGTTAAGCCTTTTCGATTATGAGACCAATGGTTGCTGTGATGGATTTGAAAAATACGGCATCAACCGTAATCAGGGTGCTGAAAGTTCTTTGGCATATTTAATCTCTTATTTAACAGTATTAAAGGCTCACGAGGAATTCTACCAATCCAGCGATGCTCATGCATCCGGTAATGGAAGGACTTCAAAACACAGATCTGCGGAATCATGAAAATTGCGGTTCTTTCACCTGTCGCCTGGAGAACACCTCCGGAATCCTATGGACCCTGGGAACAAATTGCTTCAAATGTGACCGAAGGTCTTGTAAAAAAAGGGCATGAGGTAAGCCTTTTTGCTAGCGGAAATTCCATTACTTCAGCAAAACTGAAATCGGCCTGTAAATTACCTTATGAAAGCGATCCCTCTTGCGACCCGAAAGTGTTGGAATGCCTGCATATTAGTCACTTAATGGAAAATGCAGATGACTTTGATATTATTCATAATCATTTCGATTTTCTTCCTCTTACATATTCTCGACTTATTAAAACACCCATGATCACGACGATACATGGATTTTCTACTTCCAGGATTATACCTGTTTATAAGAAATATGACGCATCGGTGGCATATATTGCTATTTCGAATTCCAACAAGCATAAAGATTTAACTTATCTGGCAACCATTTACCACGGGGTTGATCCGGCATTGTTCACTTTCAGGAAAAGTAAAGACGATTATTTGCTGTACTTCGGGAGAATTCATCCGGAAAAGGGCCTGCATGCTGCTATAGAAATCGCCAAAGAAACCGGATATACTCTTAAGATCGCCGGGCTCATTCAGGATACAGAGTATTATAATAAAGAGATAGCACATAAAATTAACGGTATGGATGTTCAGTACCTGGGAAATGTTGGGAGTGAGGCTCGGGATAATTTACTGGGAGGCGCCAAAGCACTGCTTCACCCTATCTATTTTGAAGAACCTTTTGGGTTGAGTGTCCTGGAGGCCATGATGTGTGGTACTCCTGTAATTGCTTTTAAGCGGGGGAGTATGCCGGAACTTATTAAAGACGGTAGCACGGGTTTTCTGGTGCAGGATGTGGACAGTGCCATAAAAGCGGTTCATAAACTGGAAGAGATAGATCCTCTACATTGCAGGCAACATGCTGAAAGGAATTTCAGTCTGGAGAAAATGATCTGTTCATATATTGATGCTTATGAACAGGTGATTGAAAATTTTAAGGGCTTTTAATTAGAGCTGAAAATAGCTCCTCCAGCTGTACCACTGCATAAGTTGAAGAATAATCAGATACGGCATAGGGGAGTATCAGGCAATTATTGTGAATTATAGATCCACAGGAGTAAACCACGTTAGGTACGTAGCCATTTCTTTCCTCTTCCAGTGGCATAAGTATAGGTTCTTCCAGCCGTCCAATTTCTTTAGACGGGTCATCCAGATCCATTAACGAAACCCCAATACTATAACGGCGCATAGGACCTACGCCATGTGTAATTATCAACCAGCCTTTTTCTGTCCAAACCGGTGAGCCACAATTCCCAATTTGAGTAAATTCCCATGGAAATCTGGGCTCCTGTATAAGTTTGGGTGAATTCCAGAGGGTGGTCCTTTCAGAATACATCAGGTAATTATTCACTCCATCAATTCTGGAAAGCATGGCATATTTTCCCTTAATTTTTTTCGGAAATAGGGCCAGGTTTTTATCCTGTGCTCCATTTCCGTGAAGAGGCATGATGCGAAAAGTGTAAAAATCTTCGGTAGATAACAGCTTAGGCAGTATGGTATGACCATTAAAGGCTGTATAGGTGGCATAGACCTTCACGGTGCCATCATCTTCCAGGAAACGCACGAACCGCGCATCTTCAATACCTCGGCTTTCAGATTCTGAAATGGGAAAGATCACCCGTTCTGTAATATCAGAATCTTTATGGAATTTTATATCATAAAAGGAGTCAACCAGCCAGGTGATCTCTTCCAGGGCCATTTTCCTTGAAGAAGTAATTTCCTTCTCCTTGAGGAGGTTAGTAACTGCATTCTTCAGGGTATAATATTCGAACCTGTCTGGAAGGTTATCCATAATACTACCGAAATGCTTCTCAGGGTTGTGCATTTCCTTAAGTTTTGTGACGAACCTTTCCTTATCATAAAGTTTTTTATGCAGTATCTCTGCCATGTCTATATAATCACCAATGGTAGAAAGATGGAGATCGTTATTAGCATCAAGTATCGCCCTTCTAAAAACTATGGAAGAAATATGGCCCTCACCAGTTGCCCTGAATGAGATAAGAACCCTTTTTTCTCCTTTCTCGAGATAGGACTGGTCGAGATCTTCAATCATGGAAGGATTAAAAAAAGCTGCCGACTCTAATGAATATTCCATGGTGCAGTAAGAGCCTATCAGCATCTTACGCTCGTCTGAAAGATCTTCATAATTGATATCCATACCTTCAATGATACCCCTTACGTTATCACAATGTTTAAAAAATATCCTTGAAATATTTCGATGGCGACTTGCAAATTCTCTTAGGGTTTGTTCCAGGGCCTGGTTAGCCTCTGCTTCAGTTAACTGGATTATTCTGTTCACAAGGTCTCTGGTTCTTTTTTCACCATTCATAAAATAGCGGGCTACTACCCGTTTACAGTCGGGTAGGAAGGTAAAATTTTTACGTTCAACAGAAACTCTCACAGTGTTAAGTTACGTTTTATTATTCAGTAAATCAGTAGTTTATGGATGGTTGTTCAAGGTGTGTTTGGTTCCGGAGAGTGTTGGGAAAGAGAAAGGAAACAAAGAAACTCTAAAGAGGATTTAATTTCTAGTTCCTTTTAACAAGGGCGTAATAGTCATTTTCCAGTTTAAGATATCCCTGGTCGTAGATAAAGAAATACTGTTTGCCTGTTTTGGTAGTATAAATGTTAGTGAAAAATTCAAAATTAAACCCCCTGGCCAGCATTTTGGTTCTGGTAACCGAAGTCTTGTCACCGGGATTTAATTCCTCCAGGATCCTGTGATTCCTGCGCAATAAATTATTCGTATTCCTTATCAGGTTAGTGGTCTCCTTATTCTGCTTGTTATGGTGGGTGTTTCTGCAATAATCACTGCAAAACTTCTTGTCGGTTCTGCCCCGCAATTTTTCCCCACATTCAGGACATGATTTTTCCATGCTCAATGTATTTTAAGCTTGTAGGGAAGTTGAATTATACTTTTGGAAAGATTAAAATACGGATAATTTTAAGATATTGAAAATGTAAATCTGGTTGAGACTTAAATGCTGTAATCCCTTTCTACTCTGGAGATCCTGATATGATAGGAGCTATACCAATGTTCCCGACCAGTCTTCTGAGCTATAAGATGCACTGCATTTTGTTTCCATTTCTGGATACTGTTCAGGTCTTCCCAGTAAGAAATACTTATACCAATTTCGTCTCGTGATGATTCAAAACCCAGGTAGCGGGTTGTTGTTTTGCCAGCTTTTCCATTCGCTGGCCCATTTCATAATAGCCTTCATGTCGTTCATTTAAAATAGAGATGAAGATCACTGCATAATAGGGGGGGATCCGGTGTAGTTGCGATCATGGTTTTTTAAATAAAAGACTTATAAGTCGTGGAATTTCCTTTTGATCTTCATCAAACCATTCTTTTAGCTCCTGCAGCTGAAAACCTGCCTGAAACCCT
>JAHELO010000165.1 GCA_024644145.1 Christiangramia sp. | reverse complement strand
ATTTCTATTGAAAATTTTTTCATTGATTGATTAGTTGGTTACAGATGTTAAATCTAGTAAAATTCCTTCGGACTAGGGGTAAATAAAAAATCCTGAAGTAAACTACTTCAGGATTTTTAAATAATTTATGATAGGGACTCACTATTCGTCAACAAGCACCCAGTCTCCTTTATCCAGAAGAGGAATGGCCTGTTTGAATTTCATAGTTTTATTCTCACCGCTCATCACATTCTTAATAGTAACCTTATCGTTTCTGCCAATCTTTGGTCTGTCTCTCACAATAGTTTCGGTTACTTCTGGCTGTCGCTGGGTATTCCCGGCAGCTCTGCTTTGTGCAGCTCTTTCGTCAAGATTAGGGATATCCTCTTTAGTAGTTTCCACTTTCTCTTTAGGACGTGTCTGGCGTGCTTCATGGATGCTTGGTGCTCCTCCAGATGGGATCTCTCCTTTGAAAAGGAAAGACATCACCTCGCGGTTCACATTATCCAGCATAGCTTTGAAAAGCTCAAAAGCCTCAAATTTATAGATAAGCAAAGGATCTTTCTGCTCATGTACAGCTAGCTGTACACTTTGCTTCAACTCATCCATCTTTCTAAGATGAGTTTTCCAGGCGTCATCTATAATAGCCAGGGTAATGTTCTTTTCAAAATCCTTGATAAGTTGTTTACCTTCAGTTTCATAAGCTTTTTCCAGGTTTGTTACCACCTGCAAAGTTTTGCTTCCGTCTGTGAAGGGAACAGATATTCTTTCGAAATTATTACGCTCATCTTCATGTACCTGCTTGATCACCGGGAAGGCACGCTCAGCATTATGAGCCATTTTATCGTCATAATGCTTATAAGCAGCTTTATATACTACCCCGGCAAGCTTTTGCGCATTCATTTTTTTGAATTCCTCTTCAGAAACAGGAGAACTCATAGAGAAATTCCTGATTAATTCGAATTCAAAGTTCTTATAATCGTCTGCTGCCTTGTTGGTTTCAGCAATAGTTTCAGAAATATCAAAGATCATATTGGCAAGATCGACTCTAAGTCTCTCACCAAACAGTGCATGGTAACGGCGTTTGTAAATAACCTCACGCTGAGCATTCATCACATCGTCATACTCCAGAAGCCTTTTACGAACCCCAAAGTTGTTTTCTTCTACTTTTTTCTGAGCTCTTTCAATGGATTTCGAGATCATGGAATGCTGAATCACTTCACCCTCTTCAAGGCCCATACGGTCCATTAGTTTCGCGATCCTTTCAGAACCAAACAAACGCATCAGGTTATCTTCAAGGGAAACATAGAACTGAGAACTTCCCGGATCTCCCTGACGACCTGCACGACCCCGTAACTGGCGGTCTACACGTCTGGAATCATGACGTTCTGTACCCACTATAGCAAGACCGCCTGCATCTTTAACTTCCTGACTTAATTTAATATCGGTACCACGCCCTGCCATGTTGGTGGCGATGGTAACGATTCCAGATTTCCCGGCCTCGGCCACGATATCTGCTTCCTTTTTATGAAGTTTCGCGTTCAGTACATTATGAGGTACATTCCTCAATTTCAGCATACGGCTAAGTAATTCTGAAATCTCTACAGAAGTTGTACCAATAAGTACCGGTCTTCCGGCTTTGGAAAGATCGGTCACGTGATCTATAACTGCGTTGTATTTTTCACGCTTGGTTTTGTAAACAAGATCTTCTTTATCGTGTCTGGCAATAGGCCTGTTGGTTGGAATTTCAACCACATCCAGTTCGTAGATCTCCCAGAATTCACCAGCTTCAGTCACCGCTGTACCCGTCATACCAGATAACTTGCGGTACATTCTAAAGTAGTTCTGCAGGGTTACCGTTGCAAAGGTTTGCGTAGCATCCTCGATCTTCACATTCTCCTTGGCCTCAATTGCCTGGTGTAAACCGTCGCTATAACGACGACCTTCCATGATACGACCGGTCTGCTCATCTACGATCTTCACCTTATTGTCTATTACCACATATTCGGTGTCTTTCTCGAATAGGGTATAAGATTTTAGTAGTTGACGCAAGGTGTGGATACGTTCACTTTTTACACTATATTCTCTGAATAGTTCTTCTTTCTTTTCTGCTTCTTCCTCCGGAGCGAGACCTTCTTTTTCGATCCTGGAGATCTCCATGCCAATTTCAGGCATCACGAAGAAATCAGGGTCATCTTTTCCGGAAAGAAACTCAATACCTTTATCTGTAAGGTCTATCTGATTGCTCTTTTCTTCAATGGTAAAGTATAATTCGGCATCAACCTTTGGCATTTCCCGGTTGTTATCCTGCATGTAATGATTTTCGGTCTTCTGCAGTAATTGCTTAACACCTTCCTCACTTAGGAATTTGATAAGAGCTTTATTCTTTGGCAGACCACGGTAAACTCTTAATAACTGGAAACCACCTTCTTTAGTGTCACCTTCTTTGATAAGCCTTTTAGCTTCAGCTAAAACTTTTACCAGATATTTACGCTGAGCCTCTACGATATTTTCTATCGCAGGTTTCAATTCCATAAATTCATGAGTATCCCCTTTAGGAACGGGACCAGATATGATAAGGGGTGTACGCGCATCATCAATCAAAACAGAGTCCACCTCATCCACGATCGCATAGTTATGCGGTCTTTGTACCAAGTCGTCTGGTGCGTGAGACATATTATCTCTCAGATAATCAAAACCGAATTCATTATTGGTACCGTAAGTAATATCGGCATTATAGGCCTTTCTACGGGCGGCTGAATTGGGGCGGTGATAATCTATACAATCAACGCTTAACCCATGAAACTGAAATATAGGGGCCATCCACGCGCTGTCACGTTTGGCCAGGTAGTCGTTCACAGTTACCAGGTGTACTCCATTACCGGTAAGGGCATTGAGGTACATAGGTAAAGTTGCCACAAGAGTTTTACCTTCACCAGTTTGCATTTCGGCAATCTTTCCCTGGTGCATGGCAACCCCTCCAATAAGCTGAACATCATAGTGAATCATATCCCAGGTTACCGGCTTTCCTGCGGCATCCCATGAATTGTTCCAGATGGCATATTCATCTTCTAAGGTAACATAATCCTTCTCTGCCGAGATCTCACGATCAAAGGCAGTAGCTTTCACTTTTAACTGTGGGTTATGTACAAAACGTTTTGCAGTTTCTTTTACAGTCGCGAAAGCCTCTGGTAAGATATCGTTTAGAACAGCTTCAGAAAGTTCATAAGCTTTATCTTTAAGAGCATCAACCTCTGCATAAATATCTTCCTTGCGGGTGATATCATCGGTCTCATCAGCCTCTTTATTTAAAGATTCGATCTTTTCTTTCACCTCTTTGGTGGCTTCAGAGATCTTCGCTTTGAATTCAGAAGTTTTGGCTCTAAGCTCATCAAGGCTAAGGGCCTCGAAATCTGGCTCCAGAGCCTTTATTTTATTAACTATGGGTTGTATTTCTTTAACGTCCTTCTTAGACTTGTCGCCTACGAAAGCTTTTAATACAGAATTTAAAAAACTCATATTGGTTTTTTTATTTAAAGGGGTTCAAATTTAAGCAAAAAAAAAGCCTCATGAATGAGACTTTTCCCTATTTTTTGCGTGTTGTCAAATTAATATTCATCCTCGTTCCAGAGGTAATCCTCATCTGTAGGATAATCTGGCCAGATCTCCTCAATAGAGTCATAAGAATCGCCCTCATCCTCAATGGCCTGAAGATTTTCAACAACCTCAAGCGGTGCTCCGGTTCTGATGGCGTAGTCTATTAACTCGTCTTTGGTGGCCGGCCAGGGGGCATCACTTAAATAGGATGCTAATTCTAAAGTCCAATACATTGATTAATCGGGTTTTAAATTTTGGCAAAAATAATTTTTTTGACTTAATAGCCAAGAAAAAAATCTATTATTTATACAATAATAATAAGAACATAATAAAATTCTCAATCTTTTGCGAATTTCGCAACAAATTTTTTAGAATTTAAAAAGGATCATGATTTTTTTGGGATCCATTGTACTTCTTCAGCGTTTAATTGTTTAGTCAACTTCCGTGCCAGCACAAATAGGTAGTCTGAAAGTCGGTTCAGGTAGATAAGTACGCTGTCATCATACTTTTCAATGTCATATAATGCACTGGAAAGCCGCTCCGCACGACGGCATACACAGCGGGCTATGTGACAGAATGACACGCTTTGGTGGCCGCCTGGTAATACAAAATGCGTCATTGCAGGCAATTCCTCATTCATCTGGTCCATTGCTTTTTCCAGTTTCTCAATATCTTCTGCAGATATCCGCGGAATATTGAGCCTGTCTTTCCCGTTCTTTAGTTTCTCTTTTTCAGGATCTGTAGCCAGGATAGAACCTATGGTAAATAATCGGTCCTGAATTTCCATTAGAAACTCTTTAGTCTCCTTATCTGTATCCTGGTCTCTTAATAGCCCGATGTGAGAGTTTAGTTCATCTACAGTACCGTAACTTTCTATTCTTATATGATGCTTGGGAACACGGGTGCCTCCAAAAAGAGAAGTGGTACCCTTGTCACCGGTTTTTGTATATATCTTCATAAATTTTCTCTGTAAGATTTCAAGCGGTAATATACTTCAGAATTTTCTGGACTCCAATAATCTTTCTTTCGAAAAGGTGGCGATAATTACTTCGGAATTCAATGCTCTTCGTTTTGTTCGAATATTGAGCTCAGGTTAATTATTTACCTGCCTATATGATCCACCTTGATCAAAGGGAAGTGTTCCAAATTAATCCGGCTGATAGGGGAGGGAATGGAACAGGTTATTCAGGAACAGAATCTGATTCTTTTTCCTGTTTACGCTCCCAGTATCTTTTTCGGAAATTTCGGTTTTTTCGTTGTTTCTTGATATTTCTCGATTTTCTTGAGTTCCAGAGAAAATAAGCAAGAAATACAGCAATAATGGTAAGATAAATCCAGGTTTCCTGGTCTAAATCGATCATTTTTAATGTCTTAAAGAATACAAGGTAATAAAGATTCTTAGAAGTTCAAAGGGAGATTTAACAAGAGTTTCTGGTGCGGAATGGGGAGTGAG
>JAHELO010000164.1 GCA_024644145.1 Christiangramia sp. | reverse complement strand
AATTAGAAGTAAGTGATGCCGAGTTAACTGAATTTGCCCAGGTTTTTCAGAAGATGAGAATGATGAACCAGGAAGTTCAGAAAGAAATGATGGAGGTCGTTAAAGATGAAGATTTTGAACTTCAAAGGTTCAACGAGATCCACCAGGCAAATCTTGATCCTAATAAAGAGATCAAAACAACAGCAGAAGAAGATAAAAGATATAAAGAAGTGTTAACTGAAATTGAAGAAATTCAGCCAAAGTTTCAGAAAAAGATGCAGGATGTGATCCAGGAAAGCGATCTTAGCATGGAAAGATATCAGCAACTCGCAATGGCCCTGAGGTCAGATGCTCAATTACAGCAGAGACTACAGGAGATCATGAAAAGCTAGAACTTAAAAAGAAGCTAAATTAAAGCAGGTCGAATGGCCTGCTTTTTTTTTATATCTACCCTCTCATTTTTAAGTCTATTTTAAAACTTGAAAATTCTGAAGGCATCAATTTTGTTGTAATTTAGAAAACAATACGAATTATATGACAGGCTTTTTGAAAAGAAACTTATACATAATATTTTTTTTGTTACTTATCCCAGCTTGTTATGCACAGCCCTCAACTATGCAGCAAAAAGATAGCTTAAAGTTTAGTAATAAGATTGTCCCAGATAATATATGGAGAGAGGCATACATTGCCCTTTCACATTACCCTGAATTAAAGGAGACACCTATCGAATTCCGATTCAAAAAGAATATCAAAAAATCCTTTATGCAGGCTCAGCCAAAGATTGGGGGTATATTTAAAAAGAAGAAGAACCGAAGTTACCTCATTTTTATTAATGAAAAATTTAAGATCGAAGATGAGGTTTTTGACCTTACTACCGTTCCATCAGAAGTTCTTATTGGATGGTTGGGGCACGAACTGGGTCACATAATGGATTACCGGGACAGGAGCGGGCTGGAAATGCTATGGTTTGGCATCAAATATATCACCTCAGAAAATTATATTCGGGAAGCCGAGCGAAGAGCAGATACCTATGCAGTAAATCACGGCCTGGGAGAACATATAATCGCTACTAAGAACTTTATTATTAACCATTCCAGGTTATCTGATACTTATAAAGATCGTATTCAGGATCTTTACTTATCACCTGAAGAGATCATGGTACTTATAGACGATTTTCACAGCCGCTAACTAATAGCTTTTTGTTCCTGAAGAAATTTTTCCCATTCTGCGAATTTTTCCTCATTCATCACTTTTTCCATTTTAACCTGGCCACCCTTTTTCTTATTTACCGCATTCCATTCATGAAACATATTGGGATCTATAGTAGTCACTTTTACTCCTTTTAAGGCTTTAGACCTCGCGACCTTATAATTTTTATTGGCATTTTTAAGAGCTGTATCCAGGGCTTCTGCCAGTTTTAGATCATCTGCACTATCTTCACTTCCCAGGTACCAGTAATGGTAATATTCACCATCTTCAGCTCTTTTTGCAGCCACCACGAATTCCGGGATTCTTATGTCAAACTCATCTTCCAGTTCTTTTACCGCATCGTTCATTTTGTTTACTGACAGTTGTGACCCCACCACATTCAAAAAGAATTTTGTTCTTCCCGTGATCCTGATTTCATTTTTTGCCTTATCAGTAAACTTGATGGTGTCGCCAATTAAATATCTCCACGCCCCGCTTACGGTAGATATCAATAACACATAATCTACCTCCTCTTCTACATCTTCCAGAAGGATCACCGGGGCATCCTCTGTAATTGAACCATCTTCGTTGATATATTCCGGCTTAAAAGGAACAAATTCAAAATAGATACCGTTATCGGTTATTAACTTCATTGAATGTGTATCAGGTCTGTCCTGCAATGCCAGGAAACCTTCAGATGCAAGATAAGTATCAATCACCTGTATGGGTTTACCCAGCAGCGCCTGAAAACTTTTTTCGTAAGGTTCAAAGGCTACACCACCAGAAGCATAAACCTGAAGGTTTGGCCATATTTCATGGATATTATCGAGTTTATGATATTCGATTACTTTTTTCAGCATTAGTTCCATCCAGGAAGGGATCCCACTAAGGGCACCTATATCCCAGTTTTTGGCATTTTCAGCAATCTTTTGGACCCGTTCATCCCATTCATCGATCTTGGCAATTTCTTCTCCGGGTTTATAATACCCCCGAAACCAGAACGGTATATTGCTGGCACTAATCCCGCTTATTTCCCCTTCCTGGTGGTCTCCTTCATTCTGCAGGTCTGTAGAACTTCCCAGCATCATGATCTCTTTTTCGAAAAAATCTGGAGGCAGATCGTAATTGCTTAATGCACTAACCTGTTTTATCCCGGCCTTTCTTATAGCTTCCACCATCTCATCTGTCACCGGGATCCGTTTACTGCTTTTACCGGTGGTCCCAGAACTAAGTGCAAAATAAGGGGGCTTTCCCGGCCAGGTTACATTCTCTTCTCCTTCATGGTATCTATGCCACCATTCTTTATCGATTTTATTATAGTCGAAATAGGGAACTTTTTGAGAAAAAGTTTTTCTTACATTATCAGCTTTCAGGATTTCCTCGAAATTATAATGTTTCCCAAAGGAAGTGTCCCTGGCTTTCTTTAAAAGCCCGGCTAGAACTTCTTCCTGATCTTTCACGGCTTCCCCTTCAGGAGTCAATGTTTCTTTAAGATCGATGATACTTTTAATAATAGAACCGAAAATCGCCATCTTTTATTCAAATTTTGGAAGGATAAAACTAAAAATACCATTTCGAGAAGCGGTAAGGATTACCAAATATTTAACTTGTAATTCAGCATAAGATTCTCCTGTTTTAAAACAACTTATTCTATCTGTATAAGTTTAAATATTAACCTAAAACATGAATTGTTTAGCCCGGTTAATAATAATGCCCGGTTATTCCCTGATTCTGATTAAATTTGCTTTCCGGAAAACTAACTATACCTAAAATCGTATAGATTAATTTTTTAAATGCATCAATGAATAGAATTTATCTGGTAGACGACCAGCCTATCTCAAATTTCATAACTAAAAAATTACTGGACCTGGAAGGATATTTAGGTGAAGTTATAGATTTCACGAATCCTGTTGAAGCCCTTAGTGCCGTAAAGGAAGATAAGGATGCTTTAATATTATTAGATCTTAATATGCCAGAAATGAACGGCTGGGAATTCCTGGAAGCTTTAAAGCCGTTTGGTGTAAATCATAAAGTCATCATTCTAACTTCCAGCACCAGCAAATGTGATCGGGAAAGGGTTCAGGAATTCTCCTGTGTTTTGAAATATCTGGTAAAACCAATGAATAAAAAGAAGTTCAACGAGCTCAAGAAATTTTTAAATCTCCCAACTGTTGCTTCAACCAGACCCCAATAAGCTTTTAGAACTTGCCTATGCTAAAATGCATTTTGGTAAGTATAAGGATTATTATCTATCTGATATTCCGGAGCCATATTATGTATGGTTCAGGCAAAAAGGTTTTCCTCAGGGGAAACTTGGAGACCAGATGCAACAGGTTTTCGAATTAAAGATCAACAGCCTGGAAGGCCTGTTAAGACAGATAAGGAAGCGATATCCCAGACCATAAAACCCCTCCTCTGTTGTCCCCAACCCAGCCTTAATATTAGCTTTCCAATTTGTCTGCTTTTTCTATTCTTCTTTGTAATTTAGCGCCCTGAATAAACAACACAACAAACTAGAATTAAAATGGCCAAAACCAAGTATATTTTTGTTACCGGAGGTGTATCTTCTTCCCTGGGGAAGGGGATAATTGCGGCTTCGCTGGCAAAATTGTTGCAGGCAAGGGGCTTTAAAGCTACTATTCAGAAACTGGATCCTTATATTAACGTAGATCCGGGAACTTTAAACCCTTATGAGCATGGAGAGTGCTATGTTACTGAAGATGGAGCAGAAACAGACCTTGACCTTGGTCACTACGAGCGCTTTCTGAATGTTAATACGTCCCAGGCCAATAATGTTACTACAGGGAGAATTTATCAAAGCGTTATAGAAAAAGAGCGTCGTGGTGAATTTCTTGGCAAAACGGTGCAGGTTGTTCCGCATATTACCAATGAAATAAAGGAAAGAATTCAGATTCTGGGCCAGAATGACGATTACGATATCGTGATCACCGAAATTGGAGGAACTGTGGGAGATATCGAGTCCCTGCCTTATATAGAAGCAGTAAGACAATTAAAATGGGAACTTGGAGACGATAACGCTTTGGTTATACATCTTACCCTTGTCCCTTACCTATCTGCTGCCGGAGAATTAAAGACTAAACCTACTCAGCATAGTGTAAAAACACTAATGGAAAGTGGAATAAAAGCAGACATACTGGTATGTCGTACTGAGCACGAGCTCTCTGACGACATCCGCAGAAAACTGGCTATATTTTGTAATGTAAGGCAGGAAGCGGTGATCCAGAGTATAGATGCTCCTACCATTTACGACGTTCCTAATATGATGCTGAAGGAAGGATTGGATACGGTGGTATTGAAGAAACTGGCCCTGCCAGATGATACTACTCCTAATCTAGATCGTTGGAACCAATTTCTGCAAAGACATAAAAATCCACGGGCAGAAGTTCATATTGGCCTGATTGGTAAATACGTAGAATTACAGGATTCATACAAGTCCATACTGGAAGCCTTTATTCATGCAGGTGCCGAAAATGAAGTTTCTGTAAATGTGGAATATATACATTCAGAATTTATTAACGATAGCACTATCCATAATAAGATAAGCCATCTTGACGGAGTCCTGGTGGCGCCCGGCTTTGGAGAACGCGGCATCGAAGGTAAGATCGATGCGGTAAGATATGCCAGGGAAAATGACCTCCCTTTCTTGGGAATTTGTCTTGGAATGCAAATGGCGGTTATTGAATTTTCACGGAATGTACTGCAGTTAAAAGATGCAAATTCTACTGAAATGGATCCTGATACCAAACATCCGGTAATAGATCTTATGGAAGCTCAGAAGGAGATAACTCATAAGGGCGGAACCATGAGACTGGGATCCTGGGATTGTGAATTAAGTGAAGGATCTATCATCGAGAAGGTGTACGGGA
>JAHELO010000163.1 GCA_024644145.1 Christiangramia sp. | reverse complement strand
TTATGATCTTCGGTGGGATGTTCCTTTCCCTGGTAATGATCATTGGTTTTTGGGTTATTCAGCTTAAAGGTTTGTAAGACCGGAATCTAGTTAAAACCTATAGGCAGGCAATCTCCGGTAGAATCCTTGTATAAAATAACATTCTCTGTTTATCTGAATTCTTCGGGCTGCTTGTTATTTCGATAAATGTCCAATTTTAACGTTTACTGGTTAAAAACATTAAAATTTTGTTGAAATGGAATAGTGCCTAAGCAACGGTCGCTATAAATTGCCGCATGCAATATTACTATTCCAGTAAAAACCCCGATGCACGAGGTGTGATAAGGGTTCATGCCGAAAATTGTAGGGAATTGCCCGCTGTCCTGTCCAGGATTTACCTGGGTATCTTTCCAAATAGTAAACTCGCGGCTATCGCGGCCAGAGAAAAATTTCAGATCACCAGCCTGAGGGTATGCAAGTGCTGCATAGATTAAACCTTACTGCGTTTCGTAATGTATTCAAGTCTTTCACTTTTATATTAATTATTAGGTAGCGTTCATTTTTATACAATTCATCCTAAATTTGATTAACTTCTTTAATATATGGGTGAGATAGAATCAGTTCTGGAAAAATACCAGATCAGGCCTACGGCCATAAGACTTTTAATGTACAAATTCTTGCGGGAGAGAAATATTGCCGTGACCCTAAATGATATAGAATCTGGCTTCGAGAAGTCAGACCGTACTACCCTCTACCGCACCATTAAAACCTTCGAAAAAAAAGGCCTCGTTCACCAGATCGATGATGGTACCGGAGTTGCCAAATATGCGCTTGATGAGAAGCAGGTAGAAGATGGGCTACCCCAGGACCTGCATCTGCATTTTCATTGTGAATCCTGTAATGAGACCGTTTGTCTTACAGATCATAAGATCCCTCACATAAGTCTTCCTCAGGGATATATTAGCCGTGATATGAACCTGGTGATTAAAGGCGTTTGTGATAAATGCAGCGGTAAATAAGTTTGCACTTAAGTTGCATTTATTTCAACCTATCTTAGTTCTGAATTTAATAATGACCGGGAATCGCCCACAACCGCGATACCTGTTCTTATATGTTAAAACAGAATTGCTATGTCTGCCCATAACCACGGATGCTGTAAACCTCATAATGATGGAATATTTGGTGAAAGAACTGAGCTGATTTTTGCTGTCTTAAGTGGCGTGTTCCTTTTTACAGGTTTCTTGCTGGATAACCTGAGTGAGGTTTCCTTTATATATGTAGTTATCCCCTACCTGGTTTCTTATGGGCTGGGTGGTTATTATACGCTTAAAGAGGCTGTTGAAGAGATTTCGCATGGCCGGTTCGAGATCGACTTTCTAATGCTGGTGGCCGCAATAGGAGCAGCCTTGCTGGACAAATGGGCTGAAGGTGCCTTGCTGTTGTTCTTATTCAGTCTTGGTCATGCCCTGGAACATCTCGCCATGGAAAAAGCCACGAAATCTATAGAATCCTTAACCAAGTTATCCCCGAAGGTTGCCCTGAGGAAAGAAGGCGAAGATTATGTTGAGGTTAGCATACAGGATCTTAAGGTGGGAGATATTATAAGAATAAAGCCAAATTCTGCCGTAAGTGCCGATGGGGTGCTTATTAACGGGAGGGCCAGTATTAACCAGGCTCCCATCACCGGGGAAAGTATCCCGGTAGATAAAGAACCGGTACCGGATGCAGGCAGGAAATATGAAGCAGAAACTGAAATTCCCTCGAAACACCGGGTATATGCCGGGACGATAAACGGCGATAGCAGTATTGAAGTAAAAGTGATTAAAGAATCTCATGATTCCACGCTCAACCGTTTGATCACGATGGTTCAGGAAGCCCAGGAAAAGAAATCTCCTACCCAGCTGCTTACAGATAAATTTGAGAAATATTATGTACCCGCGGTATTGATTCTTATCGTTTTTCTAAATTTTGCATTTCTGGTGGTAGATGAAACCTGGCAGGATAGTTTTTACAGGTCTATGGCTGCTCTGGTAGCTGCAAGTCCCTGTGCTCTTGCTATCTCCACACCATCTGCAGTGCTTAGCGGGATTGCCCGGGCAGCTAAGGGCGGGGTGCTTATAAAGGGAGGGAAACCCCTGGAAGATCTCGGAACTTTAAGAGCCCTGGCCTTTGATAAGACCGGGACGCTCACCGAGGGTAAACCAAAACTTACCGATCTTATTTTACTGAATGGACTCTCTAACGACGACTTTTTAAAGAAGGTGATCGCGCTTGAAAGTTCCAGCAATCATCCCCTGGCCAAAGCAGTGGTGCGCGATGGCCGTAACCGGATGAATAATCCAAACGGATTACCTGAGGCCACCAATTCTGAAGCTGTTCAGGGTAAGGGAATTCAGGGAAAAGTAAATGGTGACCATATCAAAATAGGAAATCTGGAGCTGTATGATGATAATGGAGGGGTTCCTGCAGAAGTAAAAGAGAAGGTGAAAAAGCTGGAAAGGGAAGGTAAAACGGTCATGCTGGTTCAACATAATCGGGAGTTTAGCGGGATTATTGGTCTTATGGACACTCCCAGGAAAGCAGCGAAATCTACCCTTGCAAAGCTTAAAAAGATCGGGATCAGGAAGATGATCATGCTAACGGGCGATAATCAGGAGGTGGCCAATGCCGTGGCGGCCGAGATAGGGATTACCCAAGCCTATGGCAGTTTGCTGCCAGAGGAAAAAGTTGCGCGTATAGCTCAGCTCAAAAAAGAAGAACATAAAATCGCCATGGTGGGAGACGGAGTAAACGATGCCCCGGCCATGGCCAATAGCACGGTAGGTATTGCCATGGGAGCAGCAGGCAGCGACGTGGCTCTGGAAACTGCAGATATTGCACTGATGGCAGATAAACTTGAAATACTCCCTTTTGCAATTGCTTTAAGCCGTAAAGCCCAGCAGATCGTAAAACAGAATTTATGGATAAGTCTTGGGGTGGTCGCCTTGTTGCTTCCGGCCACTATATTTGGCTGGGCGAATATAGGTATCGCAGTGGTCTTCCATGAAGGTTCTACTATCGTGGTAGTATTAAATGCCCTTAGATTACTGGGATTCAAAGACAAATACAGCAATATTTAAATTTTCAGCAGCTTTTTTAGTTAAATAGGATTAAATCCAATATTTTTGAGTAAATTTTGGAATTATTCCTAATCTGCTAAACTATGGGTACACCTGGATCTATTGAAATCAAGCACTTTAAAGAAGTGCGCGAAGAACATAATTATACGCAAACCGAATTCGCCGCCTTACTGGGTATCAAAAATTCTACCGCCGATATTGAACGTGGGCGTACCAAGTTATCAGGGAAGATCGTTGCAGAACTGCTGAGGCAGTTTGCTATTAATCCGTTATGGTTATTTGGAGAAAGCGGTCAAAAATATCTGAAGATATCTAAAGGCGATGTAAGCCCTAAAGTGATTACCGTAGATAGCGCAGATAATGAGAATATTGTGCTAGTAAACCAGAAAGCAGCTGCAGGATACCCGCATAACGTACAGGATGTAGAATGGTATAATCAGCTGCCGGCATTTGATATTCCCTTACCGGAATTTAGAAATGCTACATACCGTGGATTTCAAATTGAAGGGGATAGTATGATGCCAGATTACCGGCCCGGGGAATGGGTGATGGGTAAAGCGGTTACCAGTATAGAAGAGGCGAGCAATAACAGAGTTTATGTGGTGGTAATGTATGATTCTGTACTCGTGAAAAAATTGCAGAAAATGCCCGATCCTTCTAAGGTATTGCTGATCTCCCTTAATGAAGAATATTTACCGCTGGAGATCAATGTTCATAACATCCAGGAGATCTGGCAGGTGAATTCCAAACTTACCTTTAATCTTGATAATCCTACAAATAGCGGCTTGTTTCAGGAATTGCAGCAATCTATGGAAGAATTGAAAAGGGAATTAAAATCCTTTAAGAACTAAAAAAGCCCTTTTCCGAAAGAAAAGGGCTTGATTTCAGGTTTTTAAAATCTACGATTAATAATCGTCGGTATTGTCAACTTCGCTTTCAACTTCGTTGGCAGCTTTCTTAACAGCATCACCGGTTTCGTTAGCCGCGTTCTTTACTGCATCACCGGCATCATCGGCAGCCTGCTCTATGTCACTTCCAACGCTGTTGTTGTCGTCGTTAACATCGTCCATATCGTCTGATACGTCATCCATATCATCAGATCCTTCAGACATTTCCATGTCGTCTGTGTCATGCTCTTTAGGCGTATCTCTACACGAAGTGAAGAACACTCCCATAGAAAGCATTAAAGCGAACATTACAATTGGTTTTTTCATCATTTTGTTATTTTGGAGTTGGTTTATTTAATTTAATGAAATGCTAAAACGCGTTTAGCCTTTTTAATTATCATCGATCTCATCGATTTTCTCGTTGATCTCATTATTTACTTTCTTGTCTACTTTTTTGGCAGTTCTTTCCAGAATGCCTTCACGCTCTTCAGCCTCTTCTGGCGTCTGAACCTTTTTCTCCACTTCAACCTCTTTTACAATAGTCTCTTTTTCAGTAGTATCTCTGCACGATGTTAATACCGCTGAGATCATCAAAAGACCACTTGCCAGGATAGTTAAACGTTTCATTGTTAAATAGTTTATTTGGTTATTTAGATCGAAATTACAACTAAAACTTATCCAACGATTTAACTTTAAGTTCTTTTTAGCATAGAATGTTAATATGTATGAAGGTGGGGTTTACAGGTATTCCCGAAGGGTTTTTATGGCCCCTGTATTGCTGTCAATAAAGTGCCCGGCTATCATTCCGGTTTTTTCGCGGAAATCAGGATCTGTATATAACCTGGTCATTATCGCGGAAAATTCCTTGGAATTTTTAACAGAATACAAACCGGCGAGTTGTCTTAATTTTTCTGCTTCCGGGAATTTACTGAAGTTTTCACCTATCACTATAGGAATACCGAAGGTGGCCGGTTCAAGAATATTGTGCAGTCCTGTATTTCCTGCGGCTCCTCCTACATAGGCAACATCGGCGTAGCTGTATGCCCGGCCCAGAAGTCCTATTGTATCGAGGAT
>JAHELO010000162.1 GCA_024644145.1 Christiangramia sp. | reverse complement strand
GTTGTTTAAATTATAGGTTTGAGCCTGTACAGACATTGCTGCAACCAGGAGCAGGGTAAATAAGCATTGTGAGGTGAAAAGTTTCATGAGGTTATCCTTTATTATCTAATACAAAGTTGCAGCAGCAGTCAGGTCTAAATAATGATGAATGTCATTATTCAGAATATTTCTGAGTGGAGGATTAAATCTGCACCTCTGTTTAATAACGAAGCCTGTTGGATGAAATAAAATACGGGCCTGTAAGGGTGAAATTGCTGATTCTGCACCAGGAAACAGGCTTAACTTATTGTATGAGAGAATAATGTACAAATACAGGAAAACCTGTATTTTTCGTCTTTCGTCTGGTCGCTATTTGATTTCAAGAATTCCCGTCGTAAATTTATAATGTTGTTATTCGGGAGACCGATAACACGGAGGCTAACGGGATGTGCGTTTGTATATCGGTTAGCCTCTTTTATTTCCGGATAAAAATTTTGTATGAAATCACTTACTTCAATTTGTTAATATCGTCTTAATAAATCTGATCTAAAATTCTATATAACAGGGTTTTATAATGCCTGTATTTCCTAAATTATCAATGTTTTCTAATTAAAAATTTGAGATTTGGGGCATTTTAAATTAAGACATCTGTTTTCCTTTATTATCATTTTAGGGATTACCGGTAAACTTATCGGGCAGAATACAACGGGCTTACAAAAGGTGAAGGCTATAGCGCCATTTATCAAGGCAGATGAGGTTCATGTGCAGCAGGATTCCGGAGATGATCTCTGGATCACCACACCGGTAAAGGTTTTACGTTATAATTCAGCAGAGGTTGTAGATTACAATAAATTCCGAGGCATTCCCCGTGAACTCGGTAAAGAATATATCTCGACCTATACCGATTCTGAAAATAAAACATGGTTGGCCGGAAACCAGGGAATTGCAGTCTTCAATTCCAGGAAGGATGAATTTGCGTTTGTGAGCAGTATTACCGGCAGAGTATATTCAATGATGGAAGATCCAGGAAATCAACTATGGATCGCAGCTGAAAACGGTATTTTTAAACTGAAGATCAATTCAGATAAAGAAGATTTCGGAATTTCCCGGTTTTTGTCTGAAAATACAATGGCCGCAGATATGGCTTTGTTCCAGAATAAGATCGTTTTCGCCGGTCCCAACGGAATACTCACTATAGACAGGCGATCTGGAAAATTTAATAAGGTAGATTCGGGCTATTATCAGGATCTCTCTATTAGCAGTATTCTGCCTTTGAATGATATGATACTCATTGGTACAACGAATAAGGGATTGTATAAGGCTGATGTGGATTTTAAAAATCTTCAAAAGGTCAGATCAATTCCCTATCATATCTCTCAACAGGAAATCACCGGTTTGGAAAACTTTGGTGATGAAGTAATTGTTGCTACCAGAGGTGCCGGGCTCCTAAGACTCAATAAAGCTCTTAAGGTACTGCCCGCTGAACTGGAGTATCCAGATGATATTTATAAGATTTTCCTGAATAATAAGAATTTACTGTGGATGGTGACCAAACAGGGGCTATACCTGCATAATTATTCCGGTTTCGCAGTAAAAAATTTAAAATATGAACCTTCTGGAAACTCGGGCCTTGCAGATAATTTTATAACAGCTACCCAAACCGATTCTAAAGGCAAGGTATGGATGGGCACCGGTAAGGGATTGAACATTTGGGACCCGGCCACGAACAGGTGGCAGCATATTGAAAATTTAAATTATAATCACACAAAAAATAAACCTGATGAAATCACAGACCTTGCCCGGGCAGGAGATCATATGTGGGTAGCAACAGCTAATGATGGTGTTTATAAAATTAATGTTCACAATTTAACTCGCGCTCATTACTCGGTAGATGCAACCAATAAGATAAAGATCCAGTCTGCCAGTACACTTTTTACAGATGCGAAAAAGAATGTGTGGATAGGAGGAGAAGATGGGTATGTTTCGCGGATATCTCCAAATAATCAGATTAAGAATTACCCATTAAAAGAAGTTCAGGCCATTGCAGAATTAGGACCGAAAAAGATCATTATTGCTACCAAATCGAGGGTATATTCACTTGATCCCTACTCCGGTAGGATCACAGATCTTGAAAAGCTAACTGCAAATGATAATATGCTTTATTATTCAGTAAATGATCTTAAGGTCACCCATGAGGGTCTTGGTTTATTTGCAACCAAAGGTGCGGGGCTGTTAACCTATGATTTCGAGACTGAAGAGGTTTCTATTCTTAACGAGGATAATGGCCTGCCATCTAATAATATCACTTCCATAGATATAAGTGCCGGTGATGGTTACTGGATCGCATCAGATAAAGGATTAACGTTTTATGAGCCTGCCAATAATACAATGAAGGTGTTTTCTGAACTAAATGGATTATCTACTAACGAGCTAACCTCAGAATTTACAAAATTGCCCGATGGTTCCCTGGTTATAGGAAGCACCAGGGGAGTGAACATTTTTAAACCGAGAACAATGCTGGCTCAGCACGAATTCCAACCTCGACTGGAATTCAGGTCGATGCAACTTCCAAAAGAAAAAGACGCTGAAAAATCCAGGATCTCACTTGTGAATAAGAGCGAAGTAAGTGTTGATGAAAACAGCGGCTTTGTTATTAATTATGGCGGAATTTCGCACCTGCAGCCGGAGTCTATCCAATATTCATGGAAACTGGAAGGGGTAGATAGTGAATGGAGTAAACCTTCTCCCGTTACCAGCGTAAATTATGCTAACCTGAATCCCGGTGTTTATACTTTTAAACTTAAAGCAAAACTGGGAGATTCTGCATGGAGTCAACCAGAAACCTTAACGGTAAAGGTTTCTGCGGTTAGTGGTACTTTAAGCAGCGTATATCTTTTCATGGGAATAAGCATTTTTGCGATGGTAGGTATCTTTGTATTTGTTTTTATAAAGAGATCCCGCAATGCCAATCTGGAAGCTAAGGCTGAATTGAGAGAAAAGCTTCAGAAGGAATTCAGACAGCCCGTAGAGAGTGCTGTAAAATCGTTGAGTAAGATATCTGCCGAGGCAGAATTAGGTGATCCTGAGGATCTAAAAAGATATGCGGCGAGGTTTGACGACCTGTTTAATCAGATCCTGAATTTCAATTACCAGGGATCTGTATACGAGATCTCAAAGATCAATCTAAAAACTCATTTCCCTAAAGTACTGGATGATATAGAACCGGTTTATAAAATGAAGAATCTTGAGGTGATCGTAAACGACCAGTGGGGTGCTTCAGAGTTCTATTATAATATTGAGCTGCTGGACAAGGTGATTTTAAGCTTGATTTCCGGAAGTGCTGGCTATTCGTTTAAAAAAGGTAAGTTAATTGTGAACCTTATCGAAACCAGTGTGGGAGATCTAAAACTTCAGATCACAGATAACGGCCGGGGTATTCCCGCCAATGATATCAAGGTTCTGGAAAAGAAAAAATCCTATAGCTCTACTGGCAGGTTGCGAGATAAAAGTGGCCTGAAATATATCCTTAAAGCCAAGGACCTTATTGCAAGTGCTGGAGGTAGTTTTAGTTACGAGACTGAAAAGAATGAAGGCTCTACCTTCACGGCGGTATTAAAGAACAAGAAAGAGGATTACCGCAAAGTACCGGAAAGGGCTGCGGCAATCTTTAAAGCCGAAAAATCTAAAACCGCGTTAGACCCTGAAATTCCTGCTGCAATATCTAATCTTAGTGAAAGTAAGATCCTGATAATAGAAGGGGAGACCGAAACCAGAGAATTTCTGGTGAACAGTATTGGAAAATACTGCCAGATCTACCAGGCAGGTAGTGCGGAAGAAGGCCTGGAAAAGGCGGGGATGATTTTCCCGGATATTATTATTTCGGCAACGATACTGCCAGATATGAATGCAGTTCAGTTATCTAAAATGCTAAAAAGGAACACCGGATTAAACCATATCAATATTTTCCTGGTGGCAGATGAAGATCTGGAGATTAAGGATCTTGCACTGGACGAAATGACTGTGGTGATTAGGAAACCAATAGACGTTAATCTTTTACTGGGTAAGATCACCGAGATACTGAACTGGCAAAAAGAATTGCGAAATTCATACGTTCAATCCCATCTGGAATTTGAAGAACTTAAATTCAGAACTGAGAGAGACAGGAAATTCATATTTAATTTGAAGGATATCATTATCCAGAATATTAATAATGAGAACTTCACAGTGCATGATCTAAGCGCTGCCCAGGGAATTACGAGTAACACCATGTTCATGAAACTTAAAAGCCTGGTGGACCTTTCACCCCAGGACTTTATGGAGTTCACACGGCTGAATTATGCAAGAGACCTTATGGAGCATACAGATATGAATGTGATGGAAATTGCTTATAAATCTGGATTCTCAAGCCCTAAGATCTTTTACAGCTCGTTTAAGAAGTTTTACGGATACAGCCTGACAGATGCTGTAGAGAAGAAACAATAAGGAGAGCATTTGCCCTGAAAAAATCAGCCTGTCCGGAAATTTATCCAGACAGGCTGATTAATTAAAACAGGTTTTATTTATCCTACCAGGTGTAACTCGGTAAAATCTTTATCTATGATCATAGTTTGATCTTCAGCATTATATTGAAGTTTTTCCAATGGAACTTCCTCGTTTTCGTAAAATACCTTTTTAATTTCAAAAGGCAGCCCGTGTAACTTTAATTTGAAGGTTGTGTATGGAGCCGAATATTTTCCGCTTTTATGTTGCTGCAGGATGATCTCATCTTCTTTCCCGGTAAGTTTATAAGTGCGCAGACTATAGATGTTCTGTCTATACTCATAACCATCATGTGCATCTTCATAGAATTCTGAATTTTCCTTGCCCAGTTTGTAATACAGGTCCAGCGTCATTTCCTCAATCCTGATCTCATCTACATATTGCTGCACAGGATACTTCGGAATTACCGCTCCTTCCTTGATATAAATTGGGATAATATCCAACGGCGCATCAACCCACATTTCTTTACCTCCCTGCACCAGCTTATCTGTCCAGAAATTATACCATTTACCGCGGGGAATATACATTCTCCTTCCCTGAA
>JAHELO010000161.1 GCA_024644145.1 Christiangramia sp. | reverse complement strand
ATAGAGGTCACAGCGGGCAAGCTTGAAAAACCGGGGCAGCACTATAATTTCCCCGCCTGTAATTATATTGCAGTAGAAGGGAATATAGGTGCGGGGAAAACCAGTTTTTCCACGATGATCTCTCAGGATTTTAACGCGAAACTTATTCTGGAAAGATTTAAGGATAACCCGTTCCTGCCGAAATTCTATGAACATAAAGAGCGCTATGCCTTCCCATTGGAAATGTCGTTCCTGGCAGACCGGTCCCAGCAACTTTCAGATGACCTGGCGCAATACGATCTTTTTAAGGATTTTGTGATTTCAGATTATGATGTATTTAAATCGCTCATCTTTGCCAAGATCACGTTACATGAAGATGAATATTCTTTATACCACAAGCTTTTTCACCTGATGTACAAGGAACTTGTAAAGCCAGAGCTTTATATTTACCTATATCAGAATACCGAGCGACTGCTGGAAAATATCAAGAAGCGTGGCCGGGATTATGAACAGAACATACAGCCGGAGTATCTGGTGGATATCAATAAAAGTTACCTGAATTTCATTAAATCTCAGAGTAATATGAAAGTGCAGGTAATAGATATTTCAGGTCTGGACTTCGTTTCTAACCGGCAGGACTATCTCTGGCTATTGTCTGAAATAGATAAAGCCGGGAAGTAGGAGTTCTACTTGGTTAGTTTAGAGAAGAGATCCCAAAGTACCACTCCCGTACTAACGGAGATATTAAGAGAGTGCTTGCTGCCAAGTTGCGGTATTTCGATCACGGCATCACTGGCAGAAACCACGCTTTGTTGTACCCCTTTCACTTCGTTTCCAAAGATCACCGCGCAGGTCTCATCACGCCGCGGGCTAAAATCGTTCAACATCACCGCACCTTCAGCCTGTTCTATAGAATAGACTTTTATACCATCACCTTTTAAGCTTTTCACCAAGGCCAGGCTGTCTTTCACATACTCCCAGTTAACAGTTTCTGTAGCCCCCAATGCTGTTTTTTGAATGTCTTTATGAGGTGGCTGCGCAGTTATGCCACAGAGATATATCTTCTGAATAAGAAATGCATCTGCCGTGCGAAAAACAGATCCTATATTATTAAGGCTTCTAACATTATCCAGGATAACGATGATCGGGGTCTTTTCGGCTTCCTTAAATTCATCAACACTTTTCCTGTCCAGTTCGCTGTTACGCAGTTTTCTCTTTTCCATAGTGCAAAAATATAAATTTGGAGCAGGATTCAGTCTGTTATAATATTCTGACAATCATATACTTGAAAATTTTCACTAAATTAGAACTCCTATTTTCTCCCCATTCTAATCTTATCCTTCTCATGCGGGTTTAATTACTAACTAAAACATTAATTATGAAAAGCATGAAAATTATCCTGAGCGTTATCATTCTATTATTTACTATTCATTTTTCTTACGGCCAGGAACCTAAGGCGGAAAAATATGAGAATCCACAATGGGTCAACATTGCTCATATTAAATTCAAACCAATGAAGAAAGACGCGGCTATGAGTATTATCGATAATTACTTTGTAAAAGCCGATGAAGATGCCGGGATCAAACCTCCAACCGCTTATCACCTTGCTTTTGGTGATTACGATATGATGGTTATCTGGGAGATGGAAGAGGGCGTGGAAACGCTTAATTATAAAATGACTCCCAATGATGTGAAGTGGATGGCTTCTATGGCTAAAGTAGCCGGAGGGAAGGATAAAGCTATGGCGAAACTGGAAGAATTTATGTCTTACGTGGAGGTATGGGACAGTTCCCTGGCCCGCAAAGAGTAATGCTTAGAGAAAATACTAATAAGAGATGGGGTAGAAATCTCATCTCTTTAAATGTTTTAAACCTGTCATTGACTAGTTTTTATGAAGAAACCCTGGTGCCTCACGGGAGATGACCTCCAGGCTAAACAAATTAAATTATTGAAACAAACCTGAAAAATATGGAAAACAATGAGCAATACTGGACCAAAGCCGAATTACAAGCATATATCCTGATGCTATGTGCAAATGCAGATTCCCATGAAACTGAGGAGGAAATTGCGCTTATAAAATCAAAAACAAATAAGGACATCTTTGAGAAAATGTATCGGGAATACTCGGGTGATACCGAGGAAGAAAGTCTGGAAAAAATACAGGATAACCTGGTGAATCTGGAATATTCACATAAAGAGCTTGCTGAATTGCGCAGGGAAATGTTCGAAATCTTTTTTTCAGATAAAAAGTTTAGCATGATGGAAAATACCCTGGATAAGATCCTGGATAATATTCTTTATTAAACAGCGATTTTTACAGGCATCACCGTTTTGTAATTATTATCTGTAACCCGGCTAATACCTGAATTTATATGGAAAAATCTGATACCAGACCTCTTACTCAATTACGGAATAAACATACAGATGATCTAATAGATCATTACTGGGGGAGTATAAGTTATGTATCCAGTCTCATTAAAGCTTCAGAGATCAAAGCCGGTTTGATCCTTTCCTTCTACGGGATCCTTTTAAATTTTGTATATCAGAATATCAACCTTGTTCTGGCACGGTTTGAAGATGATACCATTATATATATATTATTAACCCTTTGGTTTGCCATTGCAGTGATTTCCATCTACTATAGTATACGCTGTTTCATGCCTCGAATAGAGTCTAAATATGACAAGAATATATTTTTCTTTGGTGATGTGATCTCTAAGTTTGGAGATATCAAGCAATTCTCCCGTACGTTTTTTGAAATAAGCCTGGATGAAGAAAAATTATTTGACCAGCTGGGGCAGCAGATCTTTATTAACGCGAAGATTGCTAACGAAAAATTTAAAAATGTTCAAAAAGCCCTGAAATTTCTGGCGTTTCAATTTCTGTTACTATTAATCATTGTTGTCTATTATATAATTGCCACGTTCATATGATCTTTTTTAGTGAATGCTGATAGGAATGTATAATCTTAATTCGAACTCTGTAAATGGGAAAAATCGCGTCTAAAAGAATTGAGTCTATAGATCTTTTAAGAGGAGTGGTCATGGTGATCATGGCTTTAGATCATGTAAGAGATTATTTTCACCTGAATGCTTTTACCGCAAATGACCCAACGAATCTGGAAACCACTACACCAATACTTTTTTTTACCAGGTTTATCACCCATTACTGTGCCCCGGTTTTTATTTTCCTGGCCGGCACTTCGGCATATTTATATGGAAGCAAAAGAAAGAAGAATACACTGGCTAAATTTCTTTTGAGCAGGGGCCTCTGGCTGATCGTTGTTGAGATCGTTATTATGAATTTTATCTGGTGGTTTGATCCTGCCTATGGTTTTATAAATCTACAAGTGATCTGGGCCATTGGGCTGGCTATGGTAATATTATCATTGCTAATATATCTTCCTCCCAAAGCAATTCTAATACTTGGTTTGATTCTGGTATTCGGTCATAATTTACTGGATAATATCAACTTTGAGGGGCAGGGGCTTCTGGCAGTTTTGTGGTATATTCTGCATCAGGGTGGAGGAATATTCACAGAGAACAGATTTATACTTTTTATGTATCCCATCCTGCCCTGGATAGGTGTAATGAGCCTGGGTTACATATTTGGTATTCTTTATAAGCCTGATTTTCCAGTTAACAGAAGAAAGAATTTATTGCTATGGCTGGGTGCAGGATGTCTTATGCTGTTCTTAATCCTAAGAATCCCTAACCTGTATGGCGATCCTCAGCCCTGGGTGGGGCAGGAAACTACCGCTTATACCATACTTTCTTTCCTGAATGTCACTAAATACCCACCTTCCTTAGTATTTTTACTGGTTACCCTGGGACCTGCTTTTCTTTTCCTGTATGTCACCGAAAATATAAAGAATCTGGCCACAGGTTTTTTTCTGGTCTTCGGTAGGGTGCCGTTTTTCTATTATGTATTGCATATTCTGGTAATACATCTCGCAGCCATGTTGGGCCTGGTGATCACAGGCGGAGACTGGAAAATTATGATCCTTTCCGGGAATATTATTGCCAGCGGACAATTAGATGGATATGGATATTCACTCTGGATCGTTTACCTGGTGTGGATCATAATCGTGATTCTGTTATATTTTCCTTCAAAATGGTATATGCGCTATAAACTGCAAAACCGTGATAAATGGTGGTTAAGTTATTTATGATTAAAATAATAGGCTATTGCGACGGTTTTCAGGTTTAATAACCTGAAGGTTTTATCAATTCACTGATTTGTAGTATATTACATAACTTTTTTATGTAAGTCACTTTCCGTATTTAGGCTGATTTATGGCCTGGAAAGTATAGCTTTTCCCATCTACCCTACATTATTAAAATACGATGCGTGGTATACCTGGATGTACTGTTTTTACAGGATGTTTAATGGTCATTTCAGTATTAATTCTAAACCAAACATTATGAAAAAATTGATTTTAATATTGCTTTTACTGCCTTTAATGGGAATAGGTCAGGAACAGGAGAGTAAGATTCTCCACATTTACGAACTTAAGGTTAAGATGAATGATGGCCAGAAATTCCAGGAAGGAATGAAGAAGTGGAAAGACTGCTATCTGGAAAATAAAGGCGTAGACACGTGGAATGTCTGGAACCGGGTGCAGGGAGACTATGGAGTGGTAGCGGTTACATTTTTAATGGATAAATGGGCAGAGATGGACGAAGGCCCAAAAGATGCCGACAAAGCCTGCCAGTCTATATTTAACAGCGATGTATTTCCTTATGTGGAAAATATGCAGCATAATATTGCGACCACCATGCCCGAATTTAGTAGAAGTCCTTCCACAGGAAATAAGGTAGTGTGGGTTACTTTTTTCAAGACAAATAACTCCTCAACTTTTACAGATGTTGTGAAGCAAGTGTCTTCTACCTATAGAGAAGTTAAAGGTGAGCCCTTAGGCTACTGGTACGATTTCGCCGGTGGAGACAGGGATGGAGCAGATTATATGGTTTCCACGGCTTATAAAAATTTTGCCGGCATGGATGAAAAATGGGAAGGACCCTGGGAAGTCTACGAGCAGAAACACGGCAAGGATAAAATGACGGCAATGCGGGAAAAATTC
>JAHELO010000160.1 GCA_024644145.1 Christiangramia sp. | reverse complement strand
CACCCCACCCTCTACTTTATCCCTACGCAGGATAAACTGGGCAAGTACAATGAAAAATACGGTAACCGTTTGTACCTGCTAGAATATGAAACGGAAAGCAAGCAAAACTGGACCACCCTGGATAACATTATTGAAATAATTGAAACAAAAGATCTGCAGGAGTTAAAGCAGAAAAAACCTGAGGAACTCTATATAGATAGAGCTGCGTTAATTGAGACAAGATTATATGATCTTATAATTGGAGATTGGGACAGGCATGCGGAACAATGGGGATGGGCCCTGGTAAAAAAGGACGGGCCTATAATGGCCAAGCCAATACCCGGTGACCGTGATAACGCCTTTTTTAATCTAACCGGAGTTATACCCTCAATTATCACAAATAAAAATATAGAACCCCTGGTAAGACCTTTTGAAAAGGATATAGATTATATGCCCGGTTTGGTATATCCCTTTGACAGATATTTTTTAATAGATACTCCTAAAGACGTCTACCTTGACCAGGCAAAAAAACTTCAGAAAAAACTTGACGATAATGCCATAAGCAGTGCCTTTGAAGTCTGGCCGAAAGAAATTGCCAAATTAGATCAGGCTTCTATAACCGAAAAGATAAGAAGCAGAAGGGATAATTTAATTGCCTATGCAGAAGCATTCCACAACATTATCCAGAAGCAGGGGAAATTAAACGAACCTTTGAAGGGATCTGAAAAAGCCGATATTGACGATGACCTTATTCCATGCTTTGAATGCAAAAGCAATACTTCTAATAAGAAAACAGATGATTAGAACAAAAAGTCTATTTTTGAGAGACCTTTTAATATTCTAACTCAGTATGAAAAAAAATATAGGCCTTGGAATCATATTAATGGTTATTTCGTTAAATATGATTGCCCAAAGCACCGCTAGTAAGCAGGTAAAATGTATTAGCCTGCACTCTCAACAGCTGGATACTATAAAAAAGGTGTGGATCTATCTACCACAGGAATATGAGAGTTCCGGAGAAAAATACCCTGTAATATATATGCACGATGGCCAGAATCTATTTGATGCCCAAACCTCCTACGTAGGGGAATGGAAAATAGATGAAAGTCTGGATAGCATCAGGACACCAACTGCCATAATTGTGGGTATAGAACACGGAGGAGACAAAAGAATTGATGAACTAACTCCTTTCCCTCATGATAAATATGGCGGGGGCAAGGCAGATGCATATCTCAATTTTATCATCCAGGATCTCAAACCGCATATAGACAGTACCTACCGGACGCTACCCGACAATAAAAACACGGGAATATTTGGTTCTTCTTTAGGAGGCCTTTTTTCCTACTACGCCGCTATAAAGCACCCTGAAACTTTTGGAAAAGCCGGTGTTTATTCTCCTTCTTTCTGGTTTAATGAAAAGATCTATGAACTTACTCAAGAAGCCAGCCTGGATTTAACCACTAAATTCTTTTTTCTCGTAGGCACTGCAGAATCTGAAGAGATGGTTCCAGACCTTAAAAGGATGGTGAAAATCCTAAAAGATAAAGGTATAAAATCTGAAAATTTCAGAGTTAAATTGGTGGAAGGCGGAGAACATAATGAAGCTATGTGGAGTGAAAATTTTCCAGAAACCTATAATTGGTTAATGAACGAATAAGTCTCTATGAAAAAGATCCTTCTCACAACTATATGTTTCTTGCTTTTCCAGTCGTTATCTGCCCAGTTAAGCCAGGATTCTCAAATATTCCAACAATTAAAATCGCGGGATAGCTTATTGTTCGAACTGGGGTTTAATCTGTGTAAAATTGAGAAATTTGAAGGTTTTATAAGTGAAGACCTGGAATTTTACCACGATCAGGGAGGGTTGAGCACAAATAAAGAAGATTTCTTGCATGCCGTAAAAAACAACATCTGTTCAAATCAAGATCAAAAACCAATCAGGAAATTAATACCAGGCAGCCTTGAAGTTTATCCACTTTATGAAAACGGAAAACTATATGCTGCTATTCAAAAAGGAATGCACGATTTCTATATCAAAGAACCTGGAAAGAAGATGTATAAAACAAGTTCTGCCAAATTCACCCACGTATGGATCCTGGAAGGGAAGGATTGGATCCTGAAGCGTGTATTAAGTTATGATCATCAAAGCCCGGAAAAATCATGAGAAAAGTCAATCTAAAGGAGAAACTGGGAATGTTTTCAGATCACTGGAGCCCAAGAATTGTGGGAGAATTGAATGGACAACAGGTAAAACTGGCAAAATTAAAAGGTGAATTTATCTGGCATTCTCATGAAGATGAAGATGAAATGTTCTTTATAGTAAAGGGAAAGCTGAAAATTGAATTCCGGGATAAAACCGTTGAAATAAACGAGAATGAATTTTTTATTGTGCCACGCGGGGTTGAGCATAAACCCATTGCTGAAGATGAGGTTCATGTGATGCTTTTTGAACCGGCGACGACTAGGCATACCGGAGAGGAAAAGCATGAATTAACTAACAATTCTCAAGAATTTATCTAGTACTGAGAAGTATCATTCAGGAGTTTTTTCTAAGCTTCATGATCTGAGTATAGTTTCATAGCCCCGAATTCACTTTTTAATATAAAATCTTTGACAGTAGCTTCACGGATATTACCTGTGATCGTTTTATCACAATTTTGCTGCACCTCTATTTGGTTCGCTGTGAATGCTATAATGCCAGATCTCCTGGCAGAATTTGAATTAAAAACTGCAGCTTTGGGACATTTAACCTCAGCCGTTCAGTTCGGATTTATAACCGGGACTTTTAGTTTCGCATTATTTACTATTTCAGATCGATTTTCACCCTCCAAAGTTTTTTTCATTAGTGCTGTGTTAGGCGCTGCATTTAATTTGGGAACCTTATTAGAGAACAACAATCTGTATAGCCTTATTTTCTTCAGATTTCTTACCGGATTTTCCCTGGCTGGCATTTATCCGGTGGGTATGAAGATCGCTTCAGATTATTATGAAAAAGGCCTTGGCAGATCTCTGGGATATCTCGTTGGTGCATTGGTACTTGGCACCGCATTCCCACATTTCCTGATGGAAGTCACGGGAAATATGCAGCTACCCTGGCGGGCGGTTGTTTATTTTACTTCAGGTATTGCCATTACAGGAGGGCTTTTTATTTTATTATTGATTCCAGATGGTCCCTATCGTTCTAGATTAAATACACCAGACTTCAGGCTGGTTTATTCAGTTTTTAAAAATGTAAAATTTAGGTCGGCAGCCTTTGGATATTTCGGGCACATGTGGGAACTATATGCCTTTTGGGCCTTTGTACCAGTGCTGCTCCATTATTATAAGGTTTATCATCCTGAGGCAGGTTTCAGTGTGGCTTTCATATCATTTCTAGTTATTGGCATTGGGAGTTTAGGCTGCATCTCCGGGGGATACTTATCAGAAAAATTTGGGCTTAGAAATACAGCCGGCACAGCATTATTTTTCTCAGGATGTTGCTGCCTGCTCTCGCCAGTAATGTTCTTCGCGGGATCTCAGATTTCCCTGATTTTATTTTTGATTTTCTGGGGGCTGGTCGTAGTTGCAGACTCACCCTTATTTTCGACCCTTGTCGCGCAAAACACTCCTGCAGAATCCCGGGGAACAGCTTTAACTATTGTGAACGGGATCGGGTTTAGTCTTACCATCATAAGTATACAGTTATTAAACATCCTTATTGGAAGTATAGAGCCGAATTTAATTTTCCTGTTTCTGGCAATTGGGCCGGTATTTGGCCTCCTTTCATTATTCAGAAATAAATATGGATCTGAAGATTAGATAGTTTTCAGACCCTGATTTAAATAGTGAGTTCTTTATCTATAGCTTCTGCCGGTTGAATGACTTTTTCTGTATTTTTTATTTCCCAGTTCTTTTTCAGTCTGTAATTTATCACTGGATGTGCCTTAAAGGTTTTAGTAGTGAACCCCTCGTTCATGATATCTTTTATCATAGAATTAGAAATGCCCTCATTTATCCATTCCCTTTCATACTTACGATCAAGTACCAAAGGCATACGTCTGGCTTTGTTATGTACCTTTTCAAAAAGCTGATTTGCTTCTACAGTAATAAGGGATGCCGAATAATTCCCGTTGGCATCGCGCGAATATATACCGGCAAAGGTAAATATAGACCTGTCTTTATAGGTCTTGCTCTCATTGAGGTAACAAAAATACGGCTGGCTCTCTTTGCCCCAATGATGAGGCTCAAAGAAACCATCGGCAAAAACCAGGCACCTGCCCTCTCTTATAGGTCCGGAATATATTCGGGAATCAAAAACCTTATCATCTCTGGCATTAAGGGTATTATACTTTCTATTAGCATAAAAATCTTTCGGATTGGTATAACCAGGAACCAAACCCCATGTGGCAGGATACCAGTGTGCTGGTTCCTCGAGCGGAATTATATAAACATTACTATGTGTAAAACCATCATTTAGGAAATAAGGGTCCAGGATTCCCTGTTCAACGGGCGGTTTATCCATGTACCTGGTAAGATTATCCTCAGACTGGTTTAGAGATTTTTGATAACACATAAAATTTTTCTTTTAAAGATACTTAACTGAAATTTTAAGCTGCCTAACTTCCGAATTGATTAAGATTCTGGTTTATTCCTTAAATTTATCCTGAATCACCTCAACCCGAAGTTATGAAAATCGATGCCAACTCCCCGCAGGATTATCTCAATAAAATACCAGAAGAAAGAAAAGGGCCAATGGAAAAACTTCGATCGGCCATTAAGGCCAACCTCCCGAATGGATTCGAAGAAACCATGAATTATGGAATGATTGGCTATGTGGTGCCACATTCTCTGTATCCGGATGGTTACCATTGTGACCCCTCACTTCCTTTACCCTTTATGAATCTTGCTTCGCAGAAAAATTTCATCGGGGTATATCATATGGGTATTTATGCAAATAAGGAAATGCATGATTGGTTCGTAAAAGAATATCAACAACGTGTTGGCAAAAAACCCGATATGGGCAAGAGCTGTATCAGGTTGAAAAAAATGGAAGCAATCCCCTATGATCTAATAGGCGAACTGGCAAATAAAACCACACCCGAAGATTGGATAGC
>JAHELO010000159.1 GCA_024644145.1 Christiangramia sp. | reverse complement strand
TAAAACTGGCTATATTTTTGGTTTGTTCCTGGTATTGTTATGGACCGTAAGATTCTTTATTGAATTCATCAAAGAACCACAAGTTGGAGAACGTGCAAACTGGCTTTTTAATACAGGTCAATGGTTGAGTATTCCATTTGTACTTGCCGGTTTATATTTTATGTACAGGCCTGTGAAACAGAAGACGGTATGAAAAGACATTTTTTAAATCTTGCCGGCCTCTCACTATTTATAAGCTTCAGCTTTTCCTCTTGTAACGAAGACAGAAAAGAGGAGGCTATAGA
Source organism: Christiangramia sp. (assembly GCA_024644145.1). Lineage (GTDB taxonomy): Bacteria > Bacteroidota > Bacteroidia > Flavobacteriales > Flavobacteriaceae > Christiangramia. Next base: position 4,801 of record JAHELO010000159.1, on the reverse strand, counting down.
GACAGAACCAATCACCTTCACTAAAGAAGGTGAACTATACCTTATTGGAGCTTCAGGAGATACTTTACAGAAACTGGACATAGAGCTGGCCGAAACAGATTACGAACATCAAACCGGCCTTATGTACCGTGAAAGCATGCAGGATGACCAGGGAATGTTATTCGTTTATGACTCTGAAAGCGTGCGAAGCTTTTATATGAAGAACACTTACATTCCTCTGGATATACTCTATTACGATGCAGACAGTACCTTAGTAAGTATTCAAAAGAATGCGACTCCTAGAGACGAATCTTCCTTACCGTCTGAAGGTCCAGCACAATTTGTACTGGAGATAAATGCAAGTCTTTCTGATAAGTGGGGCATTTCTGATGGTAATCAAATTAGCCTCAGAAAACTATAGTACGAATTTTTATTTACAGTCATAAAAAAAGGCTTTCCATTTGGAAAGCCTTTTTTTATTATTATGATTAGCAACGCTTAAGCAGTAGCAGCCTCTTCTGCTTTAGGCTTTTCTTTTTTCTGAATAGAAGACTTCTTCTTCACGCTATCAAACATTACAGGAGTTGCAATGAATAGCGAAGAATAAGTACCCACTATTACACCTACAATAAGGGCAAACATGAAACCTCTAATACTTTCTCCTCCAAAGATGAAGATCGCAAGCAGTACTACAAGGGTAGTAAGCGAGGTATTCAAGGTTCTGCTTATAGTACTGTTCAATGCTGCATTAACAGTCCTATCAAGATCCCAGCTGGTATGCTCGTTAACGTATTCTCTAATTCTGTCAAATACCACCACGGTATCATTCAGCGAGTATCCTATAACGGTTAAGATCGCCGCTATAAAAGCCTGATCTATTTCCATGTTGAACGGCATCACTTTGTAAAGCAGGGAGAATATACCTAACACCACCAAAACATCGTGGAATACCGCGGCTACAGCTCCTAAACTGAATTGCCATTTACGGAAACGCAATAGGATATATAAGAAAACTACAATAAGAGAACCAAGAACCGCCCAGAAAGACGCATTCTTAATATCATCTGCAATAGTGGCTCCAACTTTCATAGATTGCATCACACCAACCTGCTTATCATCTGCACCATCAACAAATTCTTCGTAACTAAGATCTGCAGGCAGATAAGAACTTAGAGATTCATATAGTGATTTCTGGATTTCTTCATCTACTTCAGCACCTTCTTCATCTACTTTATATTTGGTGGTGATCTTTAACTGATTATCCGGACCGAAGGTTTTTGCTTCTGCACTTCCAAAGGTAGCTACAAGGTCATTCTGAACTTCAGAAGGATTCACATCATCTGCAAACCTAACTGTATAAGTTCTACCCCCAACAAAATCTACTCCCTGGTTAAGACCCTGCACAAATAGTGATCCTATACTCACTACAATAAACAAACCTGAAATAACATAAGCTACCTTTCTTTTCTTAAGGAAGTTTATGTTCATATTGGTGAACAGGTTCTTAGTAAGTGAAGTTGAGAAATCTAGAGATTTACCTTTTTTACCGTACCCATCTATAAACAATCTTGTAATAAAGATGGCTGTGAATAGAGAGGTAGCAATACCTATTAATAAAGTAGTAGCAAATCCTTTAATTGGACCTGTTCCAAGAATAAACAGAATAAGACCTGTTAAACCAGTGGTGATATTCGCATCCAGGATAGAAGACAAAGCATTATTGAAACCATCCTTAATGGCATCACGCTGTATCTTTCCTTTTGCAAGTTCTTCCTTAATTCTTTCAAAGATAAGTACGTTCGCATCTACAGACATACCGATGGTTAACACGATACCGGCAATACCAGGAAGCGTTAATACTGCCCCAAGACCTGCAAGTACTCCAAAAATGAAAAGGATATTCACTACAAGGGCTATATCTGCAAAAAGACCAGCCTTACCGTAGTAAAGGATCATCCAGATCAAAACAAGGATCAATGCAATTCCAAAGGAGTTAATACCGCTATCAATAGCTTCCTGACCCAATGATGGACCTACTACCTCACTCTGAATAATATCTGCAGATGCAGGAAGTTTACCTGCACGCAATACGTTTGCTAAATCCTGTCCTTCAGTAATACTGAAGTCACCTGTAATTTCACTTCTACCACCAGAAATGGCTCCCGTAGAAACACCCCGTGCAGAATATACTATATTATCTAGTACAATAGCGATCTGGCTTTGCTCATTTGAAGCTTTTCCAGTCATATCTTCCCAGACCTTAGCTCCGGTTCCATCCATTTGCATGCTTACCGCAATACGACCTAGTTGGTCATAAGTTTGCTGCGCATCTGTAATAACACTTCCGCTTAGAGGAGGCTCCATATTACGGTTTCCTCTTAAAGCATATAAACCTGTTGTTTGAGTATCCTCATCTGGCACACCCCAAACGAATTTTGCATATCTTAAATCTGATGGAAGTATTGACCTAATTTGAGGATTTTGCAGGTAATCCATCACTTTTGCAGTATCCTGAACTTTGAAAGTTGCAAGTACTGGCCCTCCCTGATATCCTGGAGATACGATAAGATCGAAAAGTGGGTTATTCCCGGTTTCAACTTCAGTACTATCTGCTGAATCAGCTAAAAGCTCGTCGATCTCGTCATCACCTGAAGTAGCGGTTGTATCAGCCTCAGAAGTAGAAGCTTTTTCAGCACGTTTCATTTCAGCAAGACGGTTATTTGCCTGCACAAGGAAATTCCCTAATTCATTGCTTTTATAAACATGCCAGAACTCTAACTGAGCCGTACTTTGTAATAGATTCTTAACCCTGCTAATATCTTTTGCTCCCGGCAATTCAACAAGGATTCTTCCTGAATTCCCAAGACGTTGAATATTTGGCTGAGTTACACCAAACTTATCGATACGTTTTCTTAATACTTCAAAAGCTGAAGTTATAGACTCGTCAATCTTTCTTCTAATGATAGGCTCAACTTCCTGATTGCTCATGTTAAAGTTGATCTCATCACTTAATGTCTTATTGGCAAAAATATCTGGAGATGCAAGTTTTGCATTTGGGATATTATTAAAAGCTTCAAAGAACAGATCTACATAATTTTCCTGGCTATCGGTTTGAGCTTCGTCGGCCTCTGCGATGGCTTTTCTAAAAGCGGGATCGTTAGTATCATTTGCAAGTCCGCTTAAAATATCTCTAACAGATATTTGAAGGATCACATTGATACCTCCTTTAAGGTCAAGCCCTTTATTAAGCTCCTTATCTTTCGCGTCATTGTAGGTGATCCCTGCAATCACTTCATTATTACCGACAGAATCCAAATACCTGGCTTCAGCCTGGTCACGAAGCTCAGAGTAGTTCTCTACATCTTCGCTAAATTGGTTCACGGCAAATTCCTCTGCATCAGTCTCAACATTATTTGTTATAAACGTAAAAGACAGCTGGTAAAGACATACCAGCCCAAACAAAATTGCAAAAACTTTAATCAGTCCTTTATTCTGCATTATTCCTCAAATTATTGATTATAGGTCTATTTTTAAAACGGACAAATATAGGACTTCATAATTCAAATCCCAATATTTTTTTTTGGATAATTTTAACTTTTTCATACAACAAAAAAGCCACAAAAACTGTGGCTTTTCAGATTATTTCGAATGAATTATGCTAAAAAATTATACGTCAAGCAAACCGTTGGTTTTTTTCACCCCTTCAGCACTCTCCTTCATTTTTGCTTTTTCAGCATCGTTCAGTTGCAATTCCACAATTTTCTCCAATCCATCTTTTCCAAGAATCGCTGGAACTCCAATACAAAGGTCTGATAATCCATACTCTCCATCAAGTAAAGCTGAGCAAGGGAACATTTTTTTCTGATCACACGCAATAGCCTGAACCAATCCAGACACAGCTGCTCCGGGAGCATACCAGGCGCTAGTTCCTAATAACTTGGTAAGGGTAGCACCGCCAACCTTAGTCTCTTCAGCTACTTGTTCTAATCTTTCATCAGAAAGGAATGCTGTTACAGGCACACTATTTCTTGTAGCCAACCTGGTTAAAGGCACCATACCGGTATCGCTATGACCTCCAATTACCATTCCGTCTACATCTGAAGGCGGGCATTCTAAAGCCTCGCTAAGTCTGTATTTGAATCTTGCACTATCGAGAGCTCCACCCATCCCAATGATCTTGTTTTTAGGCAACCCGGTTGTTTTATGAACAAGGTAAGTCATGGTATCCATAGGATTACTCACAACGATTAAAGTAACATTAGGAGAATACTTTATAAGGTTAGAAGAAACTTCCTTCACGATTCCAGCATTGATCCCAATAAGTTCCTCTCTGGTCATACCAGGTTTACGAGGAATTCCACTAGTAATCACTGCGATATCACTATTAGCAGTTTTAGAATAATCGTTCGTGCTTCCTGTTATCTTTGTATCGAAACCGTTAAGGGTAGCCGTTTGCATAAGGTCCATCGCTTTTCCTTCAGCGAAACCTTCCTTAATATCAACCAATACAACTTCTGAAGCAAAATTTTTAATGGCAACGTATTCTGCACAGCTGGCACCAACGGCACCGGCTCCTACTATAGTAACTTTCATGTTAAAATTTTATTTATATTCAATTAATAATGACTGCGAAATTACGAATAATGAGGCAGTAATAATAATAAGGAATGGTTAAATTGATTTACCTAGATCCGGAAATGCAATCCCATATTTAAATTGAAAAATTTTCCTGCAGTGATCATTGAACTGAATTTAAACCAGTCATAATACAGGTTAAATCCAATGTCTCCTTTGAACTGGGTTTGAGTATCACCAAGAGTTT
>JAHELO010000158.1 GCA_024644145.1 Christiangramia sp. | reverse complement strand
TTTTTATTATTTGGCTGGCGGGTCGTATCGTAGAAAATACATAGTATCTCCACTTGGGTGATTCCATTCATGAAATAGATTGAAACCAAATTTCTGATAAACGATCGCATTTTTTCTCATTCTGGTCTCGGCATATAGCGGAAGGTTATAGAGCTTTGCCCTGCGGTAGAACTCATCTTTCATTTCCTTACCCACCTGAGTATCGGCTCCACGTGAGTCCTTTAAAATTCCCCAGAACCAGCAATATAAATATTCACCTTCCTGAGGCCTTTGTTTTTTTATGTAATCCTGGGTCTTAATGATCTTGTAAGCATTTTTAACTCCGGTTACATTAAGTACCAGTTTTAATTGCGTCCAGAGATCTTTCCAGATATTATTATCTTTTTTACTTGTTTTAAATAAAATGGCGATTCCCTGTTTATTTTCAGAAACGATAAGCGCATCCTTCTCAATAGCTTTATCTACCATATGGTTGGCGAGATATTCGAACCTTTTATCCCGGTTGCCTCCCTTTTTTACTACATCCATAGAAGAAGGTATCTCCTTTAATAGGGTAGTAACCTTTTTTACTATATCCTGTCTTTCTAGTTTATCCAAGCCAAATCTATTTGCCGCGAAGATAAAAAATTAAAGTTTTATAAAGATTGTATATTTAAGACAGCAGAATTACAAATTATGAAGAACATAGACCCCGCCAGCCTTAAAGTAGACCAAAAGATCAATCTATCCAGGAAAAACACTAAGATAGATCTCGAAGCCTCCCAGGATTCTATAAAGAAGGAATTACGAAAGATACGGGAAGCCCTGGGCGAATGGCAGGATAAACTCTATGCCCATCATAAATATTCAGTTTTGGTATGCCTTCAGGGAATGGATACCTCGGGTAAAGACAGTCTCATTAGAGAAGTGTTCAAAGATTTTAATAGTCGGGGTGTGGTTGTTCATAGTTTTAAAACTCCCTCACAAAAAGAATTGAAGCATGATTATTTATGGAGGCATTATCTGGCCTTGCCCGAGAGAGGAAAGTTTGGAGTTTTTAACCGGACGCACTATGAAAATGTTCTTGTTACGAGAGTGCATCCTGAATATATTCTCAATGAAAATATTCCGGGAATTAATGCAACAAATGATATAGACCAAAAATTCTGGGATCATAGATTTGAACAGATACGTAATTTTGAAAAGCATATCGCAGCGAACGGGACCATAATCTTCAAATTTTTTCTTCATCTCTCCAAAGAAGAACAAAGACAGCGATTGCTAAGACGCCTGAATAAACCCAACAAAAACTGGAAATTCTCTCCCGGAGACCTCAAGGAAAGAAAATTATGGGATACCTACCAGGAGTGCTATGAGGATGCTATTAACAGAACATCTACAGATAAAGCTCCATGGTTTGTCATTCCGGCAGATGATAAAACTTCTGCCAGATATCTTGTGGCTAAAATACTTTTTGATGAGCTAACAAAATATGAGGATGTTAAGGAGCCAGAACTGGATCCTGCCATAAAACAGAATATTGCGGAATATCGGGAACAGTTAAACAGGGAAAAGAATTAGCAACCAGGCTGGTGTAAGTGAAAAAATGCCATTATTTTGCACAAAAATTTAAATTAATGAAACCACTATATTTCTTCCTTACAATTGTACTGATCAATTTCTCTGTTAATGGTCAAACCAATGCTACTGAAGATTCCCTGAATATCAGAAAGATCTATGACATGTCTTTACTTAACGGAAAGAGTTATGCCTGGCTGGATCATTTATCCAATGAAATTGGCGGGCGACTATCCGGGTCTTATGGTGCAGAACAGGCAGTTGCCTATACCAAAGCTGAACTGGAAAAATTAGGGCTGGATAAGGTATGGCTGCAACCTGTGATGGTTCCGAAATGGACACGTGGGGAGAGGGAATTTGCATATGTTCAAACCGGTCCCGGCGCTACTAGGAATGTGAATATTACTGCATTAGGCGGCTCTATTGCAACTCCGGAAGGTGGAACCAAGGCACAGGTGATAGAAGTGCAGGGTATCGAACAGTTAAAGGAATATGGGCGTGAAAATATAGAAGGTAAGATCGTATTTTATAACCGGCCTATGCGGGCAGATCATATTCAAACTTTTGAAGCTTATGGCGGTTGTGTAGATCAGAGATATTCAGGAGCCGAGGAGGCAGCAAAATATGGCGCGGCAGGCGTGATTGTTAGATCGATGAACCTGAGACTCGACGATTTCCCGCATACTGGTTCCATGAGCTACGGTGACACCCCGGTAGAAAAGAGGATTCCCGCAGCTGCGATCTCTACCAACGATGCAGAATATCTAAGCAGCATGCTCAAGATCCAAAAAGATCTTCAATTCTATTTTAAAATGAACTGTGAGCAGCATAAAGATGTACAGTCTTACAATGTTATAGGAGAAATAACCGGGAGCGAGTATCCCAATGAAATCATGGTTGTAGGCGGACATCTGGACAGTTGGGACCTGGGTGATGGTTCTCATGATGATGGGGCAGGTGTGGTGCAATCTATGGAAGTATTACGGCTATTTAAAGAAACAGGCTATACGCCAAAAAGAACTATTAGAGTGGTTCTCTTTATGAATGAAGAAAACGGATTGCGTGGTGGTAATAAATATGCTGAGGTTGCGAAATCAAAATCTGAAAATCATGTTTTTGCCCTGGAAAGTGATTCCGGAGGATTTACCCCTAGAGGATTTGGGATTACTGCCACAGATGCGCAATTCAATAAGATATTATCCTGGAAACATCTGTTTAAGCCTTACCTCATCCATTATTTTGAAAAAGGCGGTGGCGGTGCAGATATCAATCCATTAAAAGGAGGAGACCTGGTACTTGCCGGTCTTAGGCCAGATTCTCAAAGATATTTTGATTATCATCATGCTGCGAATGATACCTTTGATAAAGTAAATAAAAGGGAGTTGGAATTAGGCGCAGCTACCATGGCATCCCTGATGTATCTTGTAGATAAGTACGGACTTAGCGGGATAAATAAAGAGACGGTAGAGATGCCAGATTAAGCTGAAGCTTCCTGTAAATTATTTATTCCTATTCTCTTTCAAAGAAGTCTAAAGAGCCTACCTTTGCGGCTTTAAAATCTAGTTTTGCAGCTTTCGGCCTACACACAGGAATTCAGAAAAAACCTTAATATCGCCTACCCGGTAATGCTTGGCCAGTTGGGTCATGTAATGGTGGGGCTGGTAGATAATTTAATGATAGGGCGCCTTGGAGCAGCCCCTCTGGCAGCTGTTTCGCTAGGTAATGCCATGGTGTTTATTGCCATGTCTATGGGAATTGGCTTTTCTTTTGCCATTACCCCCCTTATCGCTGAAGCCGATGGAGCAGAAGATCTTGAAGGAGGAAGAAGTTATTTTCACCACGGACTCATATTAAGCACCATTAATGGTCTTTTATTATTTCTTTTACTGCTAGTAGCCAAACCGGTGCTATATTATATGGATCAGCCTCAGGAGGTGGTAGAACTGGCTATACCATATCTTAATATAGTAGCCCTCTCTATGTTGCCCTTAATGGCATTCCAGGCATTTAAACAGTTTGCAGATGGGCTGTCTCAAACACGGTATGCCATGTATGCCACTATCCTGGCGAATGTTGTGAATGTGGTATTTAATTATCTGCTTATCTACGGGATCTGGATATTCCCTAGACTGGAACTGGAAGGCGCAGCCTGGGGAACCCTTATTTCAAGGTTTTTTATGCTATGGTTCGTGTGGGAAATCCTTAGACGGAAAAAGAAATTTATAGAATACTTTAAGTGGTCTAAGAAAGAAATGATAAAATGGAGCATTTTTAAACGACTCCTCTCCCTGGGATTACCCACGGCGCTTCAAATGCTCTTCGAAGTCGCAATATTCACAGCAACTGTTTTTCTTGCTGGTAACCTTGGAACAAATCCGCAGGCAGCAAATCAAATTGCCCTTAACCTGGCATCAATGACATTTATGATCGCGGTTGGCCTTGGGGTCACTGCAACCATTAGAGTGGGTAACCAGGTAGGATTAAAAGCTTACCGCGAATTAAGAAGGATAAGTTTTTCTATCTTTTTTCTAGTATTCCTGATAATGGCTGTTTTTGCACTTCTCTTTATTCTGCTGAAGGATATCCTTCCGGGATTTTATATCGATAATTTTGAGGTTGTAAGCCTGGCCGCACAATTATTGATCATAGCCGCCATCTTTCAATTGAGTGACGGGATGCAGGTAGTAATTCTTGGTGCGCTCAGGGGGTTGCAGGACGTGAAAATTCCAACGCTTATTTGTTTTATTGCATACTGGATTATAGGCTTCCCGGTAAGTTATTATTTTGGTCAGGAAGATAAAATGGGTAGTATGGGTATCTGGCTTGGATTATTGGCCGGCCTTACATCCTCGGCAATATTATTATATTTCCGCTTTAATTATTTAAGCCGGAAACTAATTCGAACTAAAGAACTTTTAAACGTTTAAAAAACTATATATGGAACTTCCAAAATTCATCCTAGGAGACAATACAGATTTTCCCGATTCTATTTTTGTTATCCACACAGAATTCCCGCGATTTATCATAGACCTGAAAGATGATGAGGTAGAATGGCTGGAAGATTTTGATAAAGAGGACGAAAAGGAACTATCCAGCGAAGCCGAAGGTTTAATCACTCAGGCGAATGAATTCTACGATCGCGAGGTGAACCGTTACGAAGAAGATTAATGAAAAAACTGGCCGAACTAGACAGGGAGCTGTTTCTTTTTTTAAATAATCTGGGAACAGAGCAGTGGGATTGGTTGTGGATAGCCATTAGTGATAAATGGATGGCTATTCCATTATACGCTTTATTGCTATTCCTGATCTTTAAAAAATTTGGTTGGAAACCCACGCTTATTACTATGGTAGTAGTGACTTTATTGATCACTGCTACAGACCAGTTAGCCAATCTTTTTAAACACGGTTTTGAACGTCCCCGGCCTTGCCGACAAGAAGGGGTGATGGAGTATGCCAGATATGTTGCAGAAAGATGTGGTCGGTTTGGTTATTTTTCGGCACATGCCGCTAATTCTACCGGGGTTGCCGTTTTTTTAAGTTTACTTT
>JAHELO010000157.1:4930-5108 GCA_024644145.1 Christiangramia sp. | reverse complement strand
GTAGATGCGGTAAACTCTACAGGAGGGATTGCCATCCCTGCTTTATTAAAACGTATGGGTGTTGAAGTTATAGAGTTGTATTGTGAACCAAATGGTCACTTTCCCCATAATCCTGAACCTTTAAAGGAACATCTGGCTGATATTTGTGAGCTTGTAAAAAAGGAAAAAGCCGACTTTG
>JAHELO010000157.1:0-4920 GCA_024644145.1 Christiangramia sp. | reverse complement strand
ATCGTCGTAGATCCGGATGTTGATCGTCTTGCATTCATAGACGAGAAGGGAGAAATGTTTGGTGAGGAATATACTCTGGTAGCCTGCGCAGATTATGTTCTTTCTAAAACCCCTGGAAATACTGTAAGTAATTTATCATCATCCAGAGCCTTACGGGATATTACAAATAAACATAATGGGGATTATAAGGCAAGTGCCGTGGGCGAAGTGAATGTCGTGCAATTAATGAAAGACTCCAACGCTGTGATTGGTGGTGAGGGGAATGGTGGAATTATATACCCTGAAGCTCATTACGGTAGAGATAGTTTAGTAGGTTCTGCACTTTTTCTGACCTACCTGGCAGAGAATGGAAAAAAGGTTTCTGAAGTGAGAAACGATTTTCCAGCTTATTTTATGAGCAAGAATAAGATCGAACTAACACCAGATCTGGATGTAGATGGTATTTTGAAATCTGTACAAAAAAGACACGCAAGTGAAGAGATTTCTACGGTAGACGGTGTAAAAATTGATTTCCCTGAAAACTGGGTGCATCTTCGTAAATCTAATACAGAACCTATTATTAGAATATATACCGAAGCGAAATCTCAACAGGAAGCAGATGATCTTGCCAAGAAAATGATCAGGGAAATTGAAGATATTATTGCCTAATCTATAATATCTGCGTTTTCTGGAATGGGCTCATTGCGATGCTTCCATCGTTTATGAGTCCATAAATAATGCTCCGGCTTTTGGGTAATTTGCTCTTCCAGATAGTGAATAAACTTTTTAGTGATAAAATGTTCTGGTTCCTCAGGTGCATTTTCTGTAATAGGCTTTAAGGTTGCCTGATAATATCCACGTCCTACCTTCTCTACATGTAGATATACTACCGCCATATCAAGTTTTCTGGCTAACCTGTCTGAACCTTCAAAAACAGGTACTTTGATTCCCATAAAATCTATCCAGGTCCTGGCTCGCTTTAACTTGGGAGATTGATCGGCGATCATTCCATAATTGCCCAATACCCCATTGCGTTGATTTTGTATGATGGTTTCGCTGGCTTCATAGGTGCTAATTAATATACCATCAAACCGGCCTCTGATCTTCTTGGCCAGATTATCAAAATGTCTATTCCTTATTCGTTTATAAATACCATAGGTCTTATGTTTGAGACCGTAGAGTTGGAGAGCATTTATCCATTCGTAACTGGCATAATGACCAAGCATAACTATAAGACTCTTATCTAAACCTTCAAGCTTGCGCATATATTCCAGATTAGTAAAAGTAAATCGCTTTTTGATCTCCTCTTCAGAAATACTGATACTTTTGATCATTTCCAGAAACATATCACACATGTGGCGGTAAAATTTCTTCTGAATACATTTAATTTCAGATTTAGATTTTTCCGGGAAAATAAGTTCCAGGTTTTTCTTTACCGTTTTTTTTCTATAACCAATTATATAATAAACCAGTATGAAAACCAGATCTGAAACGATATAAAAAAGCCGGAAAGGGAGAATGGAAATAAGCCACAGGATAGGGTAGACCATCCAGAAAACTAATCCTTGCATAAAAATTCTTTCGGCAAATATATGGTATATTTGAAATTAAACTTATGCAAATATGGGAGAATTAAGCCTTGCAACCCTGGTTGTAATCGCCGTAAATGTTCTGGTGTCTTTTAAAGGTTTTAGTGATCAGTCTTTTTTCAATAAATACAAGTTCGATATTACAGATATAAGAGGAGGTTCGAAATTTCAGATCTTAACTTCCGGTTTCCTTCATGTAGACACGGGGCATCTCTTTGTAAATATGCTTACGCTTTTCTTTTTTGCCAATGTCCTTATATATAATCTGGGCTCCCTGGCATTTATAGTTATATACCTGGGCAGTTTGCTGTTAGGAAATTTACTCTCCTATTTCTTTCATAAGAACGAACCTCACTATACCGCCGTTGGGGCCAGTGGTGCTGTTATGGGCGTTCTCTATTCGTCCATTTTATTACAGCCAGATATGATGCTGGGATTATTCTTTATTATACCGGTTCCGGCCTACGTCTTTGGAATAGGATATTTATTATATACGATCTATGGAATGAAGCGGCGAACCGATAATATTGGCCACGATGCACATTTTGGAGGTGCTACGGGTGGATATTTACTTACTATGCTATTTGCGCCCTGGGTTTTTGAAACACATTTGCTGATGGTAATTCTGTTGGCTATCCCTATCTTGATCCTCTTCTTCCTGCAAAGGACTGGATATATATAGTTTGGTATTCTTCTTGAATATATCTGATAAATCTAAAATCTATTACTATGAAAAAATTACTTTTTATACTCGCTTTGATAATTGCTTTACCGGTTATGGCCCAGCAGGAACCACACAGGTCTATCGTTAATGTTTCCGGTGAAGGTGTTGTAAAGGTTGAACCGGATGAGGTTATAATTAAATCCAGGATAGAGCATGAAGGAACTTCTGCGGCTGAAGTAAAAAAGCAGAATGATGAGGTTGTAAATAAGGTGATCAAATATCTGAAGTCTCAGGGAATTGAGGAAAAAGATATTCAAACCGATTATGTCAATTTAAATAAACGTTATGATTATAACGATAAGACCTACAGCTATGTGGCAACCCAGGCTATTTCTATAAATCTTAGAAATATCAAGGCTTACGAGAAGATAATGAAAGGCTTACTGGAAAATGGACTTAACAGAATTGACGGAATTCAGTTTAAATCTTCTCAGATGGAAAAATATGAGCGTGAGGCTCGCAAGAAGGCGGTATTAAATGCCCAGAATACCGCTCGTCAATTAGCCGAACCACTTGGGCAGCAAATTGGAAAAGCAGTATCCATAAGTGAAATGGACTATAATAAATTCCAGCCAGTGTATAGGATGGATGCGGCTGTAGAAATGAGTCAGTCTAAAGCGGAGGGTGAGACTATAGCTCCCGGAGAATTAGAAATCAAGATCAAGGTGAACGTCCAGTTCGAACTGAAATAAAAAAAGCGCCGATAGGCGCTTTTTTTAATATCCAGTGTTTTACCTATTTCAGGAGTTCACCAATTTTATTTTCAAGAGCGTCTCCCCTAAGATTTTTTGCCACGATCACTCCTTCTTCATCAAGAATAAAGGTAGCTGGAATAGAACTTACCCTGTATTTTTTAGCAATAGGTTCATCCCAGAATTTAAGATGAGAGATATGGCTCCACTGTTCCAGATTATCATCTTCAATTGCCTGAATCCATCTGTCCTTTTGCCCGGGACGGTCCAGAGAAACACTTATAATGTTAAGTCCCTGGTCTTTATATTTATTGTATGTTCTTACAAGATTAGGATTTTCTATTCTGCATGGCTTGCACCAGGCAGCCCAGAAATCTACGATAGTAACCTTGCCGAGATTTTCTGATAAAGATAGTTTCTCCCCATCTGGTGTTGGTCCTGTAAATTCTGGTGCCTTGCTTCCAACTTCTGCAGCCAGGCTGTTATCCAAAGTTTCTTTTAAAGATTTAGCAAGGGCAGTTTCTTTTAATCGGTCAGATAGCTGTGCATACATTTCTCTAACTTCTGATGAAGAATGAGTTCTCATGTTCAACATGTCTGTAAGCAACATCACTCCAACATAAGAATCTTTATTTCGACTGAAAAGTTCTTTTTTAAAGGTCTTATCATTATCCCTTAATTCACCCTGTGCTTCTCTTAAAGTATTTAGTTTGGCTGTGTCTTTAGCCATTGCAGCCTGACGCATTTCCTTCTGCATGTTAACCATTTTACGGTTAAGTTCCTTTAAATGATTCAGATATTCAGTTAAGGCCTGGTTCTCTTTACCACCTGAAATTCGGGTATTTCTAATGCTGTCCTTATCAATATCAAAACTTATTTTCTGATTTTCAGCAATAAAAACAACATTCCCGTTGATCCCTTCAAAACCAAGAAAACTCAACCCCGGTTGTTCCTGGTCTTTCATGTCTATTTCAAACTTACCGTCCTTGATAATCGCGGTATCAACAGGTTTAAGACTTCTTGTAGATTCATCTCTTTCAGAGATAAAAACTTTTTTACCATCTTCAACTCCATCTATAGTACCACTTAAATAGTAGCCTTTATCTTCCTGGCATCCTGCTAATGTGAAAATGACCCCAAAGATTAATATTGCTAATTTTTTCATTTGTTAAATTGTTTTTCACAAAAATAAAGAACTCACTTCTCATACTGTATCTATATTTATAAATTATTGTTAATTTCAAGAAGCTACACAGTTTTCGGTTTCCATAACATTTAATTTTACCTTAAATTATCAGGTTATGGCGCAGCAGTTAAAAGAATTTCCTTTAGAGATCAGAATCAGTTTCCACAAGGTTATTGAGGAGTATCAAAAGGAGATAGATAAGATAGAGAGCAGTATTTCCAGGAAATATATGAAGGAAATGCTCACATATATTTCTGACTATCCTGAATTAACTAAGGGTTTTACAGATCTGGCGCTATTACAGAAGTATAAGGAACCTATAAAGGTGTTACTGGATGATCTTTTCCCCGGAATTCTCACGAATAATGAGATCAAGGCTGCTTCTATTCCATACCATGATATTTTATTCAATAAATCTCGACGCCTCAAACAAATATTAAAAAATGCAGGTAAAGATTTCCAACTATCCTTTCGGAGTGTGGATGAAGACATGCGGTATATTTTCGCCTGTATTCAGATTTTAAAGACTTACTACGGATATAAGATAGATCTATCCAGACCTATGTATTACGATATTCCAGATGAAAATGGGATACAAAAGCATTACAGAATCGCGATGAATGGAGATTTTGTAGAATTAATAAAAAAGGATATTGCTCCCGAGATCACGCAGCAGGATGTAGACAAGCTTCTTGAAAACGTAGATGACCTACAACTCTGGAAAGAGAAATTCCCTCCGGACAGCTATAT
>JAHELO010000156.1 GCA_024644145.1 Christiangramia sp. | reverse complement strand
AACCCATCCCCTCACCCCGCAAATGAATCAGGATCTCACCAGAGAAATTGGAACGTATCATGCTTCTGCCCTGGACCAGATTGGTTCTCTATATTATACCGAAGAGAACTATGACGACTTTTACTATGGAAAAGGTTCTACTTTTCCTGATATTAACGGAAGTGTAGGAATCCTTTTTGAGCAAGGTAGCTCACGAGGTCATGCTCAGGAAACTGAAAATGGCATACTTACCTTTCCGTTTACTATAAGAAATCAATTCACAGCTTCATTATCAACCTTAGAAGCTGCCCAACATATGAGGAAGGCCCTTTTGAACTACCAGCGACAGTTCTTTGAAAAGGCCAGGAAAACAGCTGGTAATGGCGCATATGTATTTGGAAGCAAAAAAGATCCTGTTAGCGCCTATAAACTGGCAGATATCCTGAATAGACATCAAATAGAGCTTTACGAGATCGCCGAAGATTTTAATGAAAATGGAAAGACATTTAGCAAGGGATCTGCCTACCTGGTACCAAAAAACCAAAGACAGCAAAGGCTTCTAAAAGCCATGTTTGAAAGAAGAAAAGAATTTAGAGACAGTCTTTTCTATGATATTTCAGCCTGGACATTACCACTGGCCTTTAATGTAGACTTTCTTGAAGATACTTCAATGAAGCATGCCGGGCCGGGTATTACCGAACTTAAAATGACACCTCCTGCCCTTCCAGAATTAAGCGAATATGCCTATTTACTTAACTGGAATAATTACATGGCCCCAGGAGCGCTCAATAAGATTCTGGAAAAAGGACTTAGAGCCAAGGTCGCAATGGAGGAGTTCTCACTAAATGGAAGTAAATATGATTATGGAACGATCATGATCCCGGTTCAGAATCAAATTCTTAATAAAACAGAACTCTATGAATTTATAAAAGAAATTTCACAGGAAAGTGGTGTAGAGATAGCTGCTATTGAGACCGGCATGACCAGAGGAATAAACCTGGGTAGTAACCAGTTTAGAGGTTTGAAACCTCAAAAAGTGGCACTTATTGTTGGCGGTTCTGTTTCACCTTACGACGCCGGAGAGATCTGGCACTTATTTGATCAGCGTTATAACATGAAGATCACGAAGCTGGATATTAACGATTTAAGTTCAGCAGATCTAAGCAAGTATACAGATATTATACTGCCATCTTCCAGAGGAGATATTATGGATAAAGAACATGTATCTAAATTAAAGGATTGGACTAAAGCAGGAGGAACTTTAATTGCCTACCGCAATTCTGTTAACTGGATGAAGAAAAATAAGTTCATAGAATTTGAAACGCGGAAAAATGAGGTCACTGCAAAAAACATCAGTTTTGGAGACCGTGGAGATTTTACCGGAGCTCAGGGAATAGGCGGAGCTATTTTTGAAGTAAAACTGGACCGTACACATCCAATCTCATTTGGTTATGAGGATGATAAATTAGCAATGTTCAGGAATACTACAATCTTCATGGAGGCAGATGAGCAGAGTTATAAGAACCCAATTCAATATACTGAAAAACCTTTGCTTAGTGGTTATATAAGCAAAACCAACCTGGACTCCATCGCCAAAACGGTCCCTTTCAAACATACAAGCCTTGGGCGTGGTGAAGTAATGCTTTTTACAGATAATACTAATTTCAGAGCATTCTGGTACGGTACCAATAAACTTCTAATGAATGCTATATTTTTCGGTGAAGAAATGTAGAAGGAAGGATCCTTAAATTACCTTTACAGCAGAAGGGTTCATCTTTTAATATTGATGAACCCTTATTTTTTATCCTATTTTCAATCCATTTTCAACTCGTTGATCTGAAGAAAGCAATACTACATCATCATCTGCTCCCAGAATACCCATCACCAGGCATTCACTTTTGAATCCTGCAATCCTTTTAACCGGGAAATTAACTACGGCTATAATCTGCCTCCCCTGTAATTCTTCTCTGGTATATCTTCGTGTGATCTGCGCAGATGAATTCTTTACCCCTATCGCTTTTCCAAAATCAATCTTTAACTTATAGGCCGGTTTTCTGGCTTCCGGAAATTCCTCGGCAGCTAAAATGGTTCCGGTTCTCATCTCTATTTTTTCAAAATCATTCCAGTCTATCTCTTTCATTTGTATTTTTTAAAAACTTCAAATTAGCCAATATTCAGCATTAATAATTAATTTTAAAAGAAAAAGATGTCACTTACCCCTTCTAACGAAATAGAATCCGGCACCATAGCTCCAGACTTCAAACTCATGGATACCATTACAGATCATCTTATAACTCTGCAAGAGATTAAGGGTGAACGAGGCACCGTGATCATGTTCATTTGCAACCATTGCCCCTTTGTGAAGCATGTTAATGAGGAAATGGTCCATATCGCTAATGAATACAGACAATTAGGATTTGGTTTTGCTGGAATTATGAGCAATGATGTAAGCAGGTATCCCGAAGATCATCCAGATAAAATGAAGGAACATGCCGCCCGGCACCAATATTCTTTTCCATACCTGTATGATGGCACCCAGGAAATTGCCAGAGCTTACAATGCTGCATGTACGCCCGATTTTTATCTGTATGATTCAGAATTGAAGCTGATCTATCATGGGCAACTTGACGACAGCCGACCCGGAAATGGAATACATCCCAACGGAAGGGACCTTAGAGAAGCTATGGATGCCGTATTGAACAATCGAAAGGTATCAGCCTCTCAGAAACCTTCTATTGGATGTAATATAAAATGGAAGGACTGATTTTTTTAAAAACCTGCTGTTTTCCATTCGTGTATCATTACCTTTAGTTAAATTATCACCTCCCGGGTTTTTATTCCTAAAGAAGGCAGCAACAGAATTAAGGTGTACTGAAAATTTACCGATCCTCCTCGATGCGGGTAAATTAACTAGATTTAGTAAGAACCTATATTTTCTACCAGCCTTTGCTTTTTAACAGGTTTTGAAGATGAGCTAAATGATGTCTCCCATGCCAAGAATAATTTGCCAGGCTTTCCTTCAGGCTATATCTATAACCTGAAACCGGGTGCACGAAAGACCTTTCGAAATCGGCATTACTCATATTTTCCAATAAGATCACCCATTTCCCGTGCAGAGCACTAATAAAATCCAGAGATATTTCTACCGGAGCAAGATATGAGTCATACAAATCTGCAAATCGCTTTTCGTCATAAGCTTTAATGGTAGGTTCTTCCTCGGTAAGTGCCCACTTAAAACGAAGGAAAGCATTCATATGACTATCTGCGATATGATGTATCAACTGCTTTAGAGTCCAACCTTCTGGACGGTAAGGAGTGTCCAGCTGCTCTTTAGAGAGCTTCACCACCTCCTGCCTCAATTTAATCGGAAGGGCACTAATATCGGAGATCCAACGCTGAATATCTGCAGCGGTAATATTTTCGGGTATTTCAAATTTCCCGATCGGATATTTCAGGTCTTCGAGTTCTTCTATAGTCATATCTAAAAATAAAAAAACGCGCTGATATTTCAACGCGTTTTTACATTATATATTAATTGGGATCCTATTTCACATCCATCAATTCCACGTCAAAAATAAGAACTGCATTTGGAGGAATAACACCTCCGGCACCTCTTTCACCATAGGCCAAATGAGATGGAATTACCATTCTGGCCTTGTCACCAACATTCAGCAATTGTATGCCTTCATCCCAACCTGGGATCACATGGCCAACACCAACTGGAAATTCCAGTGGTTTATTTCTTTTATAAGAAGAATCGAAAACAGTACCGTCTGCCAGTTGTCCTTTATAATGCACAGCTACATTCTTACCTTTTTCGGCTTTCTTCCCATCTCCTTTCTGGATCATTTTATAACGTAAACCGCTTTCAGTTCTTTCAAAGCCAGTAGCCAGTTTATCCAATTCAGCTTCAGCTTCCTTCTTTGCTTCCTCTTCTCGTTTTGCCTTTTCAGCATTAAAATCTTCAAAAGCTTTCGCAGCATCGAAACTTTCAGCTTCGCTTCCTTCACGAATAATTTCCAGTTTTTCAAGTTTATCGCCCTGCTGGATCTTATCCACTACTTCCTGCCCTTCAACTACATTTCCAAACACAGTGTGCTTTCCATCTAACCAGGGAGTCTCTACGTGCGTGATAAAAAACTGACTCCCGTTAGTTCCAGGGCCTGCATTGGCCATGGAAAGTTTACCTGGAGCGTCATGTTTAAGGTCTGGATGAATCTCATCGTCGAAATTATATCCAGGTCCGCCGGCACCGGTCCCCTGAGGGTCACCACCCTGAATCATAAAATCAGGAATTACACGGTGAAATTTCAAGCCGTCATAATAAGGCTCTCCGTGCTCTTTTGGGTCATTTTCAATTTTCCCTTCGGCCAGGCCTACAAAGTTTCCAACCGTACCCGGTGTTTTTTCGTATTCCAGTTCTACAAGGATCTCTCCTTTGGTAGTATGGAACTTAGCATATAATCCGTCGTTCATAATTTTCAATTTTGATGAATGCAAAGATACCCAGTTTAATTATTATACACCCGCTCTCCGTTAACAAAAGTTGAGATCACCCTGGTTTCAGGCACGCTATCTATTTCCACTTCCATAATATCGCGATCCAGAATAATAAAATCTGCATATTTACCGGGTTCGATACTGCCTTTCTCAGCTTCCTCAAAATTAGCATAGGCAGCCCAGGTGGTCATTCCTTTTAAGGTTTCTTCTCTGCTTAACGCCTGACCTCTATTGAATCCACCTTCGGGAAAATTTTTCGTATCCTGCCTATCTACTGCAGCATAAAACGTTAGGAATGGATTTACTTCTTCTACGGGGAAATCTGTACCCAACGCCAGTAATCCGGCCTGTTCGAGCAACTTTTTATAAGCGTAAGCACCTTTAATCCTTTCTTCTCCCAACCTGTCTTCTGCCCAGTACATATCGCTTGTTGCATGAGTAGGCTGCACAGATGGAATAATATTCTTATTGAAGAATTTAAAATCGGCTGAATCTATCACCTGGGCATGTTCTATTCTCCATCTTCTATCTGTACCATTATTTAAAAGAGAATCATAGGTTTTCAAGACCATATAATTAGCCGAATCTCCTATAGCATGAGTATTCATTTGAAAATCTGATTTTGCGATCCTGGC
>JAHELO010000155.1 GCA_024644145.1 Christiangramia sp. | reverse complement strand
AATTATTTCTTTACGTCTTTTATCCAGAATATTCATCATGGATTTAAGTACGTTATTTTTGGTTTCAGATTTTATCAACTTCATTTCTATCGTTTCTTTAAATTTATTTGTCTAAATGTTTTTATGAGGTAAACTTGGTACCAACAGGTTTTCCGGCCATAATATCAAGAATTACATCTTCGCGTTTACCATTTGCTATATAGGTGGTGATATTTTTTGAGGCTGTACCTTTCGCGATCTTGATCTTGGATTCCATTCCACCTCGACCTTCACCTTCTCCTTTATCAGATTCCTGAACGTATTTCTCTACATTCTCATCTACCTGTACTTTATTCAGTTTTTCTGAATCATCATCTGCAGGATGGCCGGTATATAAACCGTCTGTATCACTTAATATAATTAAGGCTTCAGCGCCTATAAGCTCAGCTACCAGGCTGGCGAGTTCATCATTATCAGAGAACATAGACATGGTTACAGATACCGCATCATCTTCGTTGGCAATAGGTATAATACCTTCAGATAGCAACGATTCGTAGCAGTTAATCATATTCTCCCTGTGAATTCCCGGGCTAAAATCCCGTTTAGTGGCCAGTACCTGAGCACATCGCATTCCGTAATCGTGGAAAATGCTGTAATAATGTCTCATCATACGAGGTTGACCTACAGAGGAATAAACCTGCCTTCTTTTACTTTCGTCTTCAATGTTTATCTCTCCCAGGATCTCTTTCCCGGCAATTGCAGAACCCGAAGAAACAAGTACCACAAGAATATCTTCCTCATATAGTGTGGCAATTTGCCTCACGAGGCTTTTTAATACGGGGCCTAAAATTCTATTGTCTTTATTGGTCATTACATTAGTACCAACCTTAACTACAATTCTTCTTTTATTCTCCATTTTTAGAATCTTTATCTAATTTTCAATATTATTTTTTCTCCTTCTTTTCCTCTCCTAATTCTACGGCACGATCAAAAGCCGCATACGCTGCTTCCTTAATAAGTTCCTTTACATTATTATCGTCCATAGAATCCAGAGCAGCCCTTGTGGTTCCACCTTTAGAGGCTACACGGTCCATCCAGGTATCTGGAGAAAGATCGTTTTGGTTAAATAATTCCACCGCACCTTCAAAAGTCTGACTTACCAGTACTTTGGAATCGTTCTTGGAGAATCCCATTTTTAAAGCAGCTTCCAGCATAGAATTCATAAAATAAAATACATATGCTGGTCCACTACCAGATATACCCGTAGACGCATCGATATAATTCTCACTTTCTACATGTATGGACTCTCCGGTAGTATCTAAGAGATTACGTACCATCAATAATTCAACTCTGGAAACTTCTTTAGATTCGGTATAAGAAGTTACACCTTTACCTACCTGCGCGGGGAGATTGGGCATAGTTCTAATAACTTTCTTAATTCCCAGTCCCTTCTGAATTTGATTTATTGTTACTCCAGCCATTAGGGAAACAAAGATCTGCTCTTTGTTTACCATTGATTTCATTTCTTCGAAAAGTTCGTCACAGTGATATGGCTTAACAGCAATAAAAACCATATCTGCCTGGGGCAGGCATTCTTCCAGGGTTTCATAAACGTCAAAATGGTCAAGGTCTCTTAAACGTACTATCACATCTGCCGATTTATCGAAAACCATGAGATTTCTCCGATTAAGCATTGCAGATTGTGCCATGCCTTCTGCGTAAGTTAATCCCATATTTCCTGCTCCAATAACTAATGTCTTCATTTTTACTTTTTTGGTTCAAATTGATTGGCTTTCTGCCAAATGGTTTCTGCTTATTATTGGTCAAAGACCATGCGACAATGCCAGGTTTAGTCAAAACCCGGGTTTTAGGATATATAATTTAGCCTGATTTTGTGGAAGCTTTCATTAATAAAAGCATAAAATCTTATTAAATATCCTAAACTCTTTGGGTGATATTTTGATAATATTATACTTCAGCTATTATGATTTTGTGAATATGTGTGAGATATACACTAATAATTAAGGATTACCCGATCAAGAAAAACTCTAAAAATGAAGCTATATGGCGGAATTCTTAAAATAATGTTATTTATAACTTAGATTTCTTTATAAATCTAAATATTTGCAGAAATGGCAACTTTCTGTAATTATGTCAGGTTTTAGGCAGGAATAAAATTACTCTGGAAATTTAAGGAGCGTTTCTGGCACGGTATTCCCGCCTGTAGATAATTCGATGAACAAATAAGGGATGGAAGCCTGTTATTTGTTTTAATATTTGTTTTGAATGGAATAATATTTCATTTAAAAAGCAATTATAATTACGGTTTCCCGATAAACTTTAGGCTTATCGAAATAGTAAGCTACCCAGATTAATGAGAAGTACGAAAGATAATTCTACAGCCAGGACTGTAAAAGAAAACATAGTTGAACAAGCCCGAATCATTGCAGTAGGTGCTAGCGCCGGTGGTTTGGAGGCTCTTAAAGCTTTTTTTCAAAAGATCCCTGTAGAAGACAAGAATGCTTATGTAGTGATCCAGCATTTATCACCAGACTATAAAAGTATGATGGGTGAGCTGCTCCGGAAAAATACCAATTTACCTATAGTACAGATCACTGATGAATTGAGGATCCAACCGGGTCATATATATCTTATTCCGCCGGCAAACAATCTTATTCTGGAAGATGATATGCTACGTCTAACCAGTAAACCAGATAATCAAACTTTGAACCTTCCCATAGATATGTTCTTTGAATCTATGGCCAAGCAACGTAAAGAAAGAAGCATAGGCATTATCTTAAGTGGTACAGGTAGCGATGGTACCAGAGGGGTAAGAGCCATTAAGGAAAATGATGGAATGGTAATGGTACAGGAACCTAAAGAAGCTAAATTCGATGGGATGCCGAAGAGTGCTATTAATACCGGTCTTGTGGATTATATACTTCCTGTTGAGGAGATGGGCCCCGAATTGAATGAGTTTATTTCTGCGCCTCCAATTTTTCATTATAAAGACGGGGATGTACAATATGACGAGCAGGAATTAAATAAGATACTCAATTATATAGATGAGAAGGCCGGCCTGGATTTCAGGGAATATAAGTATGCTACTCTGGCCAGAAGGGTCGCAAGAAGGGTAAATATTTGCAAGTGCCGGAATCTTGGTGATTACTATACATATCTTACCTCAAATGAGGACGAGGTTGAAATTCTTTACCGCGAGTTTCTAATTGGAGTTACCAAATTCTTCAGAGATGATAAGGTATGGGAAATATTAAGAAATGAAGTATTTCCGAAGCTTATTGAAGAAAAGAACGATGGAGATACCCTTAAATTATGGGATGTTGGTTGCAGTACGGGTGAGGAGGCTTATACATTTGCCATGTGTCTTCATGAGGAAATGGAAAAGCAGGGTAAAAACATTGAATTAAAGATTTTTGCTACAGATATTTCTCAACCTCATTTAGATATAGGAAGCAAAGGTTTATATCCTGAAAGTATTGTGGCTGATGTTTCGAAAGATCTGTTGCTGAAGTATTTTCTGAGTAAGTCTAATGGCTACCAGATCTCAGAAAAGATAAGAAGAACGGTGATCTTTTCTAAGCATAATATTATTAAGAATCCTCCATTTAGTAATATGGATATGGTGGTATGCCGTAATCTCCTGATCTATTTCCAGAACAGCATTCAGAAAAAGGCGATGAATATGCTTCATTATGCTCTCAAGAAGGATGGTGTCCTTGTACTTGGAACCAGTGAAAGTGTACAAAGCCATAAAGAGAATTTCGCAGAGATAAATCGTAGGTGGAAGATATACCGCAATATTAAACCAAGTACCAGGATAAAAAACGGAATTAGTCATGCCTCTGCCAGTGCTAGGGGTAATAGTAAATTACTGGAAAACAAAACCGACCGGGACAGAAAAAAGTATCGGACTCAGGCGGGAAACCCCATTAAACAAAAACTTCAAACTGAGCTTAACGAAACCATACTTGAGCAATTTGGAGGAGCATCTGTTTTTGTAGATGCAGATTATAACATCCTCCAGGCGGTAGGTGAATTCAGGAAATATGCCAACTTACCGGTGAGCGGTTTTTCTATAAACCTACTGGATATGCTGGACCGGGACCTTAAATATATCGTTCAATCCAGTTTCAATAAAGCCTTTAAAGAGCAGGTAAAGGTGATTTATCGTGATGCGGTAATTAAAGGCAGTAATGGTGACATTGGGGCTGATATCGTAATTAAGCCTTTTAAGGATCTCAGCCTTGAAGGAGAAACAAATTATGTGATCACCTTTATAGAAAAGGAACTCAATCTTGAAGAGACAGAGGAGGTGCCCAAGATTAGCCCTTCTAATCAAACAAAAGAGTATGTTGCCAATCTTGAGAACGAATTAAAGAACACCAAGGAAGATCTTCAGACTTCTCTGGAAGAAATTGAGACGAGTAATGAGGAATTACAGGCGGCCAATGAAGAATTGCTGGCTTCTAATGAGGAATTACAAAGCACCAATGAGGAATTACAAAGCGTAAACGAGGAGATCAATACTGTAAATGCCGAGAATATCCAGAAAATGGACGATCTGGCCGCTTTGAATGCAGATATGAACAACCTTCTGAAAAGTACTGAAATTGGAGTTATTTTCCTCGACGCTCAATTACAGATTAGGAAATTCACCCCGGCAATAAAAAGACATTTCAGTCTAATTAATGGAGATATTGGCCGGCCAATAGATAATTTCACAAACAGCTTCGGGTTAACCCGTAAACAAAGTTTTATAGACAGATGTCAAAAAGTCCTTACCACAGGTAAGATCCTGGAAAAGCATATTGTATCCCGGGAAGGTAAAAATTATCTTCAGCGTATCAGTCCATATTTAAACTCAGAAGATGAAATAGAAGGGGTGGTAATTACCTTTATAGATATCGAATCTATTCAGAAATCTAAGGAAAAATTGATTGCCAGTGAGCGTCGTTTTAAATCTTTCTATGAAGATGATCCGGTATTGCACGTAAGTGTAGATCCAAAAACTTCCAGAATAGTTCAGTGCAATAAAAAGGCGGTGCAAAAGCTGGGTTACGAAAGCAAAGAAGACCTCATCGGGAAAGAAATTCATGAGTTGTTCGATAAGGAATCTCAATTATCTGC
>JAHELO010000154.1 GCA_024644145.1 Christiangramia sp. | reverse complement strand
AAGGTAACCGGGAAAAAACTTGAATTTTATGCGGTTAATTTAAATGACCCTGAAAAAACAAGCCTTTCTCCAGGTGAGAAAGGCCATGTTAAATCTATTTAATTGAGGTGTATGAAGCTTTGCCAATAATACAAGGATTACACATTCAGCAAAAGCTAAATTATTAGTCATCTCGAACGCAGGGAAACGCTCTCAGAGACTGCTAATTTTACATAATAAACTTGGAACTAATCGATTGATTATCCTGGACACTTTTCATGACATCTGCGAAAAGTTCTGCACAACTAACCACTTTTATCTTTTTACATTCCTGTCTCAGCGGGATAGAATCTGTTACTATGAGTTCCTGAAGTTTTGATTTTTCGATACGATCATAAGCCTCCCCAGATAAAACCGGATGCGTACAAATAGCCCGCACACTAATAGCACCGCGTTCCATCATAACATCTGCAGCTTTAGTAAGAGTACCTGCGGTATCTACCATATCATCTACCAGCACAACATTTTTTCCGGTAACATCACCTATCAATTCCATATGTGAGATCACATTCGCCTTGGCTCTCTGCTTATAGCAGATCACCACGTCGCTTTCTAAGGCTTTCGAATAAGCATAGGCTCTTTTTGAACCACCCATGTCTGGAGACGCGACGGTTAGATTTTCAAGACCCAATTTCTTTAGATATGGCAGGAATACGGTACTGGCATATAAATGGTCTACAGGTTTTTCAAAAAATCCCTGGATCTGGTCTGCGTGTAGATCCATGGTAATTATTCGGGTAGCTCCTGCAGTTTCAAGAATACTGGCGATCATTTTCGCAGCAATTGGCACCCTGGGCTTATCTTTACGGTCCTGCCTGGCCCATCCAAAATATGGCATCACGGCTGTAATATGCCTTGCTGAAGCCCTTTTCGCGGCATCTAGCATCAAAAGCATTTCCATAAGGTGATCACTGCCAGGGTGAGTAGATCCTATGATAAAGACCCTGGAACCACGAACCGATTCTTCAAATGATGGCTGAAATTCACCATCACTATAAGTAGAGGTGATTACATTTCCCAGTTTAGTACCGTAGTATTTAGCGATCTTCTCGGCCAGTTCACGGCTTTGGGTACAATTGAAAATTTTTGCTTCTGTTGCAGGCATGTCGTGTGTTGTTTGTGTTGTGTGTCAAAATATAGTTGCATGCAAATTTAGAAATTAATTCGGGCTGCAACACAATAAAAGCAGGCTTATAGAAAGAAAATTCAATTAATAAGCAGAATCCATTCAAAATCCTTTTTCCTTATTTTATCATGTTAATTCCGGCTCGTAAATGTTAATTTCATCGTAAGTGTATTTATACAGGCTATCAAATTCAGTAAATTTCTTTTTAAAAACTTTCGTGATCAAAAACCCTCCAATCGGTGAATTTTCCGGGGAATTAAAACCTTATGGAAAACAGCTTCCTGTTGAGAACAGGCGTTTAAAACTTGCGATTACTATTCCCGCAAAAAACGAGGCAGATACTATTTGGTCTACCTTACACTCTCTCGCCTCTCAAGTTTCGAAGAATGGCCCTATTGATCCGGAAAAATATGAAATCCTGGTGTTATGCAATCATTGCAGTGACAACACACTGGAGCGCTGTTTACTTTTCCAGGAATTACATCCTGATTGTCCTTTATACATTTTTGAAACACAGGACCCGGTCATAAATTGCGTGGGGGCAGCGCGAAGACTTATTATGGATCTTGCCTCGAAACGTCTAAAAGGTGACGGATTTATTGTAATGACAGATGCGGATACTATTGCCGACAAATACTGGCTCGACGCTTATTTAAATATCATGCCTTCCCCTATAGATCTGGTTTGCGGGATAATTGAACCAGATCTAAAGGATCTTAATAAAGAGGCAAAACATCAATTATTTCAAACCCGGAAATATCTGGACCTGGTTACCCGGCTGGAGAGTGACCTTTTCCCTCAGGATCACGATCCCTGGCCGCGGCATTCTCACAATTCAGGTCCCAATATGGCTATTAGGAATTCGGTATATATAAAGCTGGGCGGGATGCCACCTATTGCCTGCTTAGAAGATATTGCTCTTTATCAAAAGGTAATTAGCAATGGTTATAAGGTTAAACATTGTTCGGCTCCCATTGTTACCACTTCCTGCCGTAGCTCTTCCAGAGTTCCGGGCGGATTCGGGACTCAAATAAAAAACTGGTCCAACTCCCTTCAGGAATCGGTAGAAGGCCTGGAGAAGTTAACCGAACGTTTTAAGGCCTATTCAGAAATTAGAAGTTATTTTGAGAAACCTTCAAATGGGTTATTAAACTCTTTTTGTAAACGCCTGCATTTTCAACCCTCTGCCATGCGATCTTTATTGAGAAATCATTCAAGAAGCAGCTCACTTATAATATACCTGGAACATGTATTAAAATATCATACACCATGGAATATTGCTCATCCCAATATCTCATTAGATAAGGCAATCGAACAAGTGTCGAATCATTTTTCCAACTTTTCCCAAACCATTAGTTCGTACAGCTCTTCCCGCTGAAAACGGATTAAATTAAAAGAACCGTCATGCTTTTCTGTGAAGATCTCATGAACCTGCCGGCCGGTTAAGGGATATTGACGAACGTATGCGGTCCAGTGGACCATTACCAGGATTCCTCCGGGTAGCAATGATCTTTGAATATTTTTATAAAGAGATTGCAATTTCGATTTCTCAAAATAATATCCTACTTCAGAGAGGATAATGATATCATACCCCGTTCCAGGCAAACCCTGGCTCACATCCCATTTTAAAAATTCGCATTGCGCAAGTTGCTTACACCTGTTTTTCGCACATTCCAATGCTGCATCGTTTAGGTCTAAAGCAAGTAAGCTTTTACATTCAGGAGCGAACATGGAAGTAAATACCCCGTTAGAGCAACCAATTTCAAGAGCCTTAGTATATTCCTTTTCTGGAATTGCAGCCAGAGTGGTTTTATATTTTTTCTTCTCGTAGGGGCTGGTTTCAAAATCCCAGGGATCCTCGTCTTCTGAATATAGTTCATCAAAATATGATTCCGGAATGGCTGGTTTTGGTTCTGAAGGGAAAAGAAAATACTCAAAATCACCAAGGAATGGTTCCAGCAACTCCCTGGTTAATATAAAACCATTAGGATCGTCGCTGATCATTTCAGTAGTCTGGCTTTCATGTGCATTTATAGCCAACTCTTTTTTATGTTTTACCTCTCCAACAGCCAGCCTGAAGGGCAGCACCTCCTTCTTTCGCGGCCAGTCTTCTTCCTTCCCTTTATTTAATAACCAAACAGGGTACTCGGCAACGACCAATTCCTGATCTTTTATAGAATCCTTTACCAATCTAGTAGTAGCTAGATGATCTATGTGATGATCCCTTCGCCAGGGCACAAACAGGGTGTCAATATTTTTCTGCCGGAAAATTTCTGAAAGTTGCGTAGAAACTGGATTATTTTCATCTGAATAATCTGCCAGTTTTCCATCGCCGGCATTGAGAAAAATTAAATATTCCCGGGATACTCCCAGGATCTCACAGGCCTTTATTGCCTCTTTACGTCTCAGGGAACCCAGTTTTTCGGGAGGGAAAGCCTTGGAATTAGGATGCGAAGCTTCTCCATTGGTCATGAATAACACCCAAACGGTAGCCTGCTGATCTCTTAAATGAGCTATTAATGCACCACAGCCTAAACTTTCATCATCAGGATGCGGAGCTACTATCATTACGGTTCCCAGATCACGAGAAAGACCGGGGGTATTTAAGAGCGGGGCATCACATAAATCATTCTTTGTAAGTCTCATATGCTATAATGCTCAAAAGTATAAGAACCCACATTTTGCAGAGCCAGATCTGGACCAGGCTGTTTGAGATACACTTTTAGATCCCGGTAGACCTGCTCAAGTGGATGATCTTCCATAAAACCCTGTACACCTACAGAGCGTTCGGCCAGATGAAGAACAGATTCTGAGATTTCTAAAATGGAACTTCTCATCATATTCGCGAAATTCACAATTTCGCAAGCACTATAATGTTCAAAATTTTCATACACCTTTTGAGCATGTTCGAGCCATAACTTACCCGATTGAATTTTTACCGCCATGATACCCATCCGTTGTTGCTGGTAAGGGTCCTGGGTCCTGTTTAGTTTTTTTAAATGTTCAATTACCGCCAGAATTACCGCCTCTGCACCACCAAGCTGTACTGCGGCGAAGCGCATAGCACCACCAGAAAACCATGGTTCCTGTTCGTAAGATCCTGGATTTCCCAGAAGCTTACCTAGAGAAACTTTCAGGCCTGTAAAATCAATGCGGCAGCTAACCGAATTCTTCATCCCCATTGGTTGCCATAAAGACCAGTCTTCATTAAGCTGCGAATATTCCTTAAGGGGAATTATAAGAAGTTGTTTTCCACCCCTCATTGCAGCAGTGATCAAGGCATAATCTATCTCGAGACCACCGGAACAAAAGGTTTTAGCCCCCTGTAAATGAATTGAATTATTCTTTTTTTCGGCTTTAACAGCTTCTGAACTCATCTCAGTATTCCAGACGCTGAATAATTTTCCTTTTTTCGCTTCCCCGAAATAAAAATCCTTTTGAACCGCGCTTCCGAAATCTTCAATCAGTTTGAGCCCGTTAATATGACCTTCGTAGATTCGGCCTACAGAAAGACTGGCTTTGCCAGTTTCGAATAGTGCTTTAAAAACAGGAAAATTATCCTGGGTCCTGAACTTCTTTGGCAGGCTTAGTTGCAATAATTGCTGCTTATCTAATAATCGGAAAACATCTGTAGGAAAATATCGGGAATCATCTGGCAGTTCCCTGCAGCAGGCTTGGATTTCTGAAAAGTTCGGCATTGATTGATTTTAGTACTAAAGATAGGAGGACGGCTTTTTTCTCCTGTTAAATTCATACTAAAAATACCCGAAGAGATTTGATGACCTCAAAATTCAGGGATAAAGGATAATCCGGAATGGGCTTGCAAACGTTTATGACCTTAATGAACTCTGTTCCATGCCGAAATTCCACCTTGCAGATCATAGATCTTAGAAAAGCCCAGCTTTTCCAGCTTTTTCGCGGCTTTATGACTTCGGCCTCCACTGTGACAGTATAAATACACTGGTTCATCTTTATTCAGGTGAGACAATTTTTCAGT
>JAHELO010000153.1 GCA_024644145.1 Christiangramia sp. | reverse complement strand
TCGAAGATCGGGAAGATCAATCTAATTACTGATGCTGAGGTTGTAGATCTTAAAGGTGAGGATGAGCTTGAAGCCGTAATGATTCGTCATAAGGATGAGGCCAGGGGTGAGGAACTTAAGGAAACCGACCATTTCATTCCTTTATTCGGATTGTCTCCTAAGCTGGGGCCTATAGCGAACTGGGGTCTGGAAATCGAAAAGAATGCTATCAAGGTTGATAATTCCTATGATTATCAAACCAATATTCCCGGTATCTACGCCATTGGGGATGTAAACACTTATAAGGGTAAACTCAAACTCATTCTATGTGGGTTCCACGAGGCTGCTATCATGTGCCAGAGTGCCTATCAACGAATCAACCCAGATAAGAAATATGTGATGAAATATACCACCGTGAGTGGTGTAAGCGGATTCGATGGTAGCAAAAAGGAAGCTAAAAAAGAAGTAGTGAAAAGTATAAATTAGGAAAGTCGTCAACCGAATCCTGTCTTTGTTCAGGTTTGGGTTGACGTATTTCAAATAATTAGGATAGATGTCAGATATCAAGATCACTATAATAGATCGCCAGGGCGAAGCTCATAGAGTTGATGCTCCTACAGATATGAATATGAACCTTATGGAAGTAATTCGTTCCTACGAACTGGCTCCTGAAGGTACAATTGGTATATGTGGCGGTATGGCCATGTGCGCTTCCTGCCAGTGCTATATTCTTAATTTTGAGCATATGCTTCCTGAAAAGAGTTATGAGGAAGAAGACATGCTGGATCAGGCCTTTTTCCTGGAGGATAACAGCAGGTTAAGCTGCCAGATACCTATTACTGAAGGCCTGGATGGCCTGGAGGTAAAGATCGCTCCCGCTTCTGAATAATATATTTTATGTACTTGTCGCGGCAGTAGTAGCTTCTATTTCTGCTTCAATCCCATTCCAGAGTTCCAGTCTGCTTTGTAATGATGTTTTAGCTGTCTCTTTTACTTCCTCCCATTTCCTCGCATCGTTTCCGCACAGGTCTTCTACCATTTTAAAAGCCATAGGCCCGTGTTCGTCCCCATCCAGCTCGATATGACGATCAAAATAATATTTGAACTGGCTCAGGTCGTCTTCGGGAAAATTATTCTGAACCTTTCCTATAATAGAGGAGAACATTTCAGGAATTAGACCTTCACGCCCGAAGGTAAACGCAGATGCAATTTTGTGAGGCTCCCTGCTGTAAACTACTTCAAAGGTATGTTTCAGGAATTGTTTAATGCTAACCGGAAGTTTACTTGTGGCGATCACCAGGAAAATATCGGTTCCATGAGTCACCTGCATTAAAAGTTCTTCGACCTTCGCTCTGCTGGCGCCGGCCGCGTCCATGGCATCCAGATACATTTCGAAATGACTCTGGCGTTTTCCCTGTTTATTAATATCAGTTTCCTCTGCCAGTACAATTTCATTAATAAGATACCTGGTCTCAGGATCTCCAACCGGCAGCCACGGGTTTGTAGTTTTTGTAAGGATCTCCTGAAGGGAGGTAAGAAGAGACATAAAATCCCAGACTGCAAAAACATGATGCTCCATAAAGATCTGTAGCTGCTCCGGGGTATTGATCTTTTGATATAGGGAATGATTTAATAATTGGTTGGTTAGAGGTTTTAAACTTTCGTTTATCTCTGATATCATATTGTAAACAATTTTTTGCAAAGGTAAAATCTGATAGAGTAATTAAAAAAATCTTAATGAGTTTTTAATTGTTGTTTAACTCAGAAAATCAGCTATTTGGATTAACTTAAAGTATGGATGCTAATTTTGTCAGTAATTTACATGTGATCATATTCTATTCGAATAAATCTAAAGATTATTTGAGAGTCGAAGGAGTGGTGGCAAAGAAGCCTAAACCTCTGAAAAAAGAATGTTGTGATAAATATAAAAAGGGCAAGCGTTGTAAACGTTGCCCCTGTTTTGATTTGGTTTAGCCCTGACAATTTTTTTCGCAGATCTCCCTTAATTTCTGAAGTGCTATAGGATAAGTATCGTTAAAATAGTCTGTCCATTCTGGCTTTGAATCTATCTCAACACTTAATCTTGTTATGTTATTTATTGAAGAGAAATTATAGATTTCGTAAATACTATCATTTTTCTCCATTGGTATTTCATTTCCATCTTTAAGCATAGCTAGATGTTTGATCACCACTTTTTCATATCGAATTATCTCTTCAATGTGGCTAACCATTCCATCGTCCTTTCCATTTTCATTTTGTACAAGAAATTCCATTCTGGCGCCCTCTTTCCATTCACCTTCATAGCGCGATCCGTCAGCGAATAAGGAAGTCCATTCTTTAAAATGCACGGAGTCCAGCATAATTTCATAGACTATTTCCCGGGGGCATTGTATTTCTATATTGTAAGTTAAGTGTTCCATTCTAAAGTTAGAAGGCAGCATGACCGGTAATATCCAGGCCAGTAATTAATAAATGAATATCATGCGTTCCCTCGTAAGTAATAACACTTTCAAGGTTCATCATATGTCTCATAATGCTGTATTCACCGGTAATTCCCATCCCGCCGAGTACCTGTCTTGCTTCTCTGGCTATCTTTATTGCCATTTCCACATTGTTTCGTTTAGCCATAGAAATTTGGGCTGAAGTAGCCTTGCCTTCATTGCGCAGGGTTCCCAGTCTCCATGCCATTAACTGAGCTTTAGTGATCTCTGTG
Organism: Christiangramia sp.; assembly: GCA_024644145.1. Classification (GTDB taxonomy): domain Bacteria; phylum Bacteroidota; class Bacteroidia; order Flavobacteriales; family Flavobacteriaceae; genus Christiangramia. Next base: position 2,491 of record JAHELO010000153.1, on the reverse strand, counting down.
ATCATCTCTGCCAGTTTCTTTTGTTGTAATTGCTTTGCTGCGATTGGTACACCAAATTGTTCTCTCTCTTTGGCATATCTTAACGCCGTGTCGTAACAGTCCATCGCCGCTCCAATCGCTCCCCAGGCAATCCCGTATCTTGCTGAATCCAGGCAGCCGAGTGGAGCTCCTAAACCTGTTTTATTAGGCATCAGGTTCTCTTTTGGAACTTTCACATTATCAAATATTAATTCACCAGTTGCACTGGCTCTAAGGGACCATTTATTATGGGTTTCTGGAGTTGTGAAGCCTTCCATTCCACGTTCAACGATCAGGCCGTGAATTCGTCCTTCTTCGTTTTTAGCCCAAACAATTGCAATATCTGCAAACGGGGAGTTAGAGATCCACATTTTTGCTCCGTTAAGCAGGTAGTGATCCCCCTTGTCTTTGAAACTGGTTGTCATTCCCCCGGGATTAGATCCATGGTCTGGTTCGGTAAGTCCAAAACAGCCAATCATTTCTCCTGAAGCTAATTTTGGGAGGAACTTCTTTTTCTGTTCTTCTGTTCCATATTTATATATAGGGTACATTACAAGTGAAGACTGAACAGAAGCGGTAGAGCGTATCCCGCTGTCTCCGCGCTCTATTTCCTGCATGATCAAACCATATGATATCTGGTCTAAACCTGCACCACCATATTCCTCAGGAATGTAAGGGCCAAAAGCTCCAATTTCAGCCAGGCCGTTTATTAGTTGATCAGGGAATTTAGCATTTTGTGCGGCTTCTTCGATAATTGGTGAAACTTCGCGTTTAACCCATTCTCTTGTGGCGTCGCGAACCATTTTATGTTCATCGGTCAAAAGCTCGTCAAGATTGTAATAATCAGGAGCCTGAAATTGATCTGGTTTCATTTGTGTAGTGTTTCCAACAAATGTAACCAAGTCTTTTATGAGAAGCAATTATAATTTCAGGTAGAAATCTGAGACCAGCTCTCTGAATTCCCGGGTGTAATTATGGCGCGATATTTCTAAAACCAGTTCGTTTATTTCAGGATCTTTTTTACTGAAGCTAAAACTAATAAGGCATCTCTTAACAGGAGAATTATCGGTGCCTTTAACCCTGGTGATCTTTCTGGGAAATAAATGAAACGTATGGGCAATACTTAATGCTTTATTTTCTTCAGAATAGGGGATAATTAAATCTAAATGTCCGGTTTCTGAGAGAAGGACAGATGCGCCGCTTATGAGTTCGTCCAGGGGAAGTGCGTCTGCAAATCGCGCTTTATCGCGGTTTTCGTTTCCGGTTTTATAATCTTCAGAGTAGAACGGAGGGTTGGAAATAATAAGATCATATTTATCTTCCTCTTTCATTTCATCCACGAATTCATCGAAACCTGCATGATAACAGAATAAGCGATCTCCCCAATCACTTTTCTCAAAATTTTCTACAGCCTGTTCGTAGGCATTCTCTTCAATTTCTAAAGCGTCGATAAGGGCAGCTTCAGATCTTTGAGCAAGCATTAGGGCAATTAATCCAGTTCCTGCGCCAATATCCAGAATACTATCTGGCTTATGGTCCAGAGAAGCCCATGCTCCCAGTAGCACCCCGTCAGTGCCTATCTTCATTGCACAGCGATCCTGTTCTATGCTGAATTGTTTGAATTTGAATGGCTTGTCTGGCATTTCTAAAAGGTTTAGATACTTCTATTAATGAGAAGGGGATTGGTCTTTTGCTGAAACTTAAATCAAATATTTTAATCTGGCCTAGCTCTAGTAATTGAAAAAGATAAGTATAAAAAAAGAGGTTTTAAATGAATAAAACCTCTTTTTAGAATTTATGCGTCTTTAGATTATCCTAAAGCAACTCTTTCAAAAGCAACAACTTCAAGATCACTGTCTACAGATTTAACGTATTCAGCAACACTTTGTTTGTTTTCTTTGATATAAGCCTGGTGTACCAGAGTATTGTCTTTGAAGAAACGCTGAAGTTTACCCTGAGCGATCTTGTCTAACATATTTTCTGGCTTACCTTCCTGTCTTAGTGTATCCTTAGCGATCTCAATTTCCTTGTCTATAGTAGCCTGATCAACACCTTCTTCATTAAGAGCTACAGGGTTCATAGCTGCTGCCTGCATAGAAACGTTCTTTGCAGCCTCTTCAGCTCCATCTACATTCTTAGAAAGACCTGTAAGTACAGCTATTTTGTTACCAGCGTGGATGTAAGATCCAACGAATGGAGCTTCTAAAGTTCTGAAAGCACCAATTTCGATTTTCTCACCAATAACACCAGTTTGCTCAGTAAGTTTATCCTCAACAGAAATACCATTGTAATCTGCAGCTAATAATTCCTCTTTAGTAGAGTAGTTAAGAGCCATATTGGCGAAGTCGTTAGCCAATTTGATGAAATCATCATTTTTAGCAACGAAGTCTGTCTCACAGTTTAGTGAAATGATCACACCTTTAGTGTTGTCATTATTTACCTGTGCGATTGCAGCACCTTCAGAAGAATCTCT
>JAHELO010000152.1 GCA_024644145.1 Christiangramia sp. | reverse complement strand
CAGGGCAAAGAGTTGATATATGTATGCAAGGAAGGTACCTGCCAGTTACCGGTAACCAGCCAAGCCAAGGCTATTGGCCTTATAACCCAAGTTTAACATAAATTAAAGACTAAATAAGCAGTATTTTTTTAGAATAGGGGTCTAAATAAAAAACCATTAAAAATATTTATGGATAAATTGAACAATTATGGCGCTATAGCCAAGGAATATGCAAACAAATTTATTGATTACCTACCTACACTAGTAGGTGCTTTAGTTTTATTAGTTGTAGGACTTTGGGTAATTAAACTAATTGTAAAGTATGTCAAGAAAATATTTGAACGTAAAGATCATGATAAGACCCTTGAGCTCTTTTCCATAAATGCCATAAGATGGGGTTTAAAAATTCTCCTGTTTGTATTGGTAATAACTCAGCTTGGAGTTGAGAGCGCATCGCTTGTAGCTGCAATTGGTGCCGCTGGTTTGGCCATTGGTCTTGCTATGCAGGGATCCCTTTCTAATCTTGCCGGTGGTGTATTGATTATTATACTTAAACCGTTTAAAGTTGGTGACTGGATCGAAGCACAGGGCGTATCTGGTAGTGTAGTAGAAATATCCCTTTTCTACACGAAGCTTGACACCTTTGGAAATCAAAGGGCTGTAATCCCTAATGGAGAGTTGAGTAATGATAATATCATTAATTACAGTTACAATGGTACCAGGAGAGAGAATATGAGCTTTGGTATTTCATATGATGACGACATTAAAAAAGCGAAAGAGGTGCTTACTAACCTGGTAAAGGAACAGAAGGATATACTTGAAGATCCGGCTCCACAGGTTATCGTTTCAGAACTGGGTGATAATTCAGTGAACTTTTCGGTGAGATATTTTGCACCTAATAGCGTTTTCTGGGATCTTCACTGGTATATGATAGAAGAAGGCAAGATAAGACTGGAAGAAGCAGGAATGACCATCCCTTATCCTCAAAGAGATGTATATCTATACGATCAAACCAAAATGAAGGGTACTGAAAGAGAAAAGACAGCGGAATAGTTTTTATTAACCCGCAATAAAATCTTTTAAATAATAAGGTTCAAAATAAGCGACGTCCTCGATGTCGCTTTTTTGATATTTATACTCAGCTATTTCAGCCATTTCTCTGGCCGAGGGAAATTCCTGTTTATGAAATACGGCATTTGAATGTTTGCAGATATCTTCAAATTTCGCAACCCCGTTGCCGATAAAATGAACTTTGGAATTCTCAAGATATTCACCAAAGGACGATTCATCTAAAATCTGCGCCCGGGTATCACGCACCTGTTGAAATCCTGAATCATAGACTGCGGAATATACCTCCATTCTTCTGGCATCAAGCATAGATATAATACTGCCCTCCTCCCCTTTAAGCTTATATGCGAGAAGGTCTAATGTAGGAACCGATATTAAGGGGATATCCAGTGAATAACAAAGCCCTTTTGCTGAAGACACGCCAATTCTCAATCCCGTATAAGAACCGGGACCTTTGCTTATGGCGATAGCATCGAGCTCTGTAGTGGTAACCCCGGCCTCATCTAAAGCCTCTTTAATAAAGACATGGAGTTTCTCTGCATGAGAATAGTTCTGGCTATTATCTTCCTTTAAAGCTAATAATTTCCCATCTCTTGCTATCCCAACCGAACAATTGGTAGTAGCTGTTTCCAGACATAAAATAAGTGCCAATCTGCTAGAGTTTATTCAGTTTCTTTTTCTTCTTCCTTCACCTCGATCTCATCTCCGGGATCAAGCGTTTTGGTAACCGTACTGTAAGGACCAGTTATAATAACATCCCCATCTTTCAATCCTTTCACGATCTCAATATGAGAGTCATCCTGTATACCGGTCTCCACGACGCGAAGTTTAGCTTTTTGCCCGTCTTTTACAAATACACATTCAAATTTTTCTTCGTCTTCCTTATCTTTTTTTGCCACATAAGTTTTTTTAGTAGCTACCGTATCATTTTTAATCACGATAGAACTAATTGGAACCCCAATCACATTATTTCTTTTATTAGTGATGATGTCTACTGTTGCCGTCATTCCCGGTCTGAAAGGTGAATAATTTTCTGACTTTCCTTCCATCAGATCTTTATAGGAATCCTTTAGAATCCGTACTTTCACCTTGAAATTTGTAACCTGATCTGTGGTTAAAGTATTATCTGCTGTATTTGAGATCTCCGTTACGATTCCCCTGAAGTCTTTCCCAAGATAGGCATCTACCTCAACAATAGTAGAATCACCTACCGTTACCTTAACTATATCATTCTCGTTAACATCAACCTCCACTTCCATGTTTTCCAGGTTGGCCACCCGAAGAATTTCTGTACCCGCCATTTGCTGGGTTCCCACTACTCTTTCACCCAGTTCTGCATCTAGTTTAGATATTGTTCCGGTCATGGGCGCATAGATATTAGTACGCCCCAGGTTATCCTGAGCCTCGGTCACCGTAGCGGCGCTGCTTTGCATACTAAAATAAGCTGATTCCTTATTGGCCTCAGCCATTTCGTATTTTGAGACAATTCCGTCCCACTCCGCCTTAGAAATAACTCCCTTATCAAATAGGGTTTTATTCCGGTTATAATCAGCTTCAGCCTGTTTTAAATTAGCCTGCGTCTGCGCATAGTTCGCTTTGGAATTCTGGTAACTCGCCCTGGCTCTTTGTACGCTGGAAGTATAAATATCGGGATTGATCCTGACCAAAAGATCGCCTTTCTTCACGCTCTGGCCTTCAACCACCGGAAGTTCTATAATCTCTCCTGAAACTTCTGAAGATAATTTAACCTCAACTTCTGGCTGAATCTTACCGGTTGCTGAAACAGTTTCAATAATATCTATTGGCTCTACTTTAGCGATTTCTACCTCTTTAACATTAGCAGAACTACCGAACCATCCGGCTTTTTTGCCAATTACCAGTAAAATAATCAGGGCTAGAACTACCCCCAGGATGATGAAAAGTGTCTTTTTATTCATTTAATTTAAAATTTTAAATCCCTTACCGGAATTCCAAAATATAGTTCAACTACTTTTAGTTTAAATATATAATCATATTTAGCTCTCAGAGCTTCTCTTTGTGTATTCTCATACCTGATCTTCGCCTGACTGAAATCAAAGGCGTTGGTTAACCCAACATCATAGCGTTCAGTAGCATATTCAAATGCTTTTTGCTGTGCTTCAGCGGCTACCAGCGCAGCCTCATAGGCTTCAAATGCACCGGTTGCATCTGTATAGGCCTGGTAAACATTTGCTTCCAGGTCAAGCTCTGCCTGCTCAAGCTGATATTGTGCACGCTTTACATTAACTTCATTTCTCCTTACCTGATTCCTGGTTGCAAAGCCATTAAGAATAGGTATATTCAATTGAAACCCGTAGCTTATCCCGTCATTCCGGTATAATTGCTCCATAAATGGCAATGGACTTCCCAGCGTAGGAATGGTATTTGGTGTTACCACCACCTCATTTGTAGCCTGAACCACCCCAATTTGCCTCGCTGGCTCATCTGGATCCAGAATGGCGCCGGTAATACGAGCCTGTCCCGTCTCTCGGGTATTATAATTAAAGAATGCATTCAGGGTAGGCAGGTATGCTCCTTTGGCCAGATCTACATCCATTTCTGCTAGTTCTCTGCTGGCTTCGGCGATCCTGATCTCTTGGCGTTCTTCCTTTGCTTTATCAATAATATCGTATACCGTATTTCCAAGGATCTCGTTCCCAAAGATGTCATAATCCCGGTCTACGATATCAAAATTCTGATAGTCCTGAATCCCAAGGATCTGAGCCAAACCTATCAAAGAGATCTGAATTTGGTTTTCTGAAAGGATCATACGCTGGCGCTCATCGGCCATGGTAGCCCGTATCTCAAGCAGGTCTCCCTGCGGAAGCACTCCGGCATCTACCAGGTCCTGTGTTCTTATAAGCTGCTCTTTCGTGATTTCATTCTGGGCACGCAGAACTTCAAGATTCTGCTTATTGAACAAAACCTGCAAATAAGCATCAGCCACAAATAAAGCGATGTCATCTTTCATTTTTTCCAGAGAATAATCGCTGGCGATACGTGAAATTTTAGCCCTTTGAAGTTGTTTAAAATTATTCAAGCCGTCAAATAGAGTGATTCCTGCGCTAACACCGGCAGAAAAGTTTCTAACGGTCTGGTTCTGTAAAATCCCGGTAGTGACATTCTGTGTTAGACCGGTATTCCACGAATTGGAAGCCTGCCCGTTTATTCGAGGAATAAAATTACCCAGGGCATCCCTTTTTTCAAGTTCCGAAAGTTCAACCTCAAGTTCAGATTGCTTAACTTGAATGTTATTTTCCAGTGCGTAGTTCACGCATTCCTCAAGTGTCCATTCCTTTTGTTGCGCTGCTAAATGGCTGCAAAAAAGCAAAAGGGTGACTATTAGACTAAAGTTCTTCATAATGTTATTCTGTAAGATATGTCTGTAAAGTGTGTAGGTTGTTACACCGGGAATAATATTTCTAATTTTGAGCGATGTTCAATGCCGGTTTTATTTGATTCCAAACCTTGATCTTATCACCTTTCTTTACACCTTTTTTCACCTCAACATTAATTCCATCACTTATACCAAGCTCAACTTCTCTTTTTTCAAATTCCTGATCTCCCGTCATCACCTCTACAAAGGGTTTCTTTGTATCCGGATCAAATTGCACCAGCGCTTCTTTAATGGCCAGAACACTATCTGCCCGGGCTAATATAATAGAGGCATTGGCACTAAGCCCCGCTCGTATAAAGGTGGTATCGGCCTTATTAAGGGTTCCCTTGATCTCGAACTGTATTGCACCGTTATCTTCCACTCCCTTGGGTGCGATATAATCCAGCACGGCATCAAAGGTTTTATTCTGAATAGCACCCACAGTAACTTCCAGGGGTAAATTCTCTTTGATCTTTCCCACTTCACTTTCATCCACCTTACCTTCAAAGATCATTTCATTAACATCTGCAAGGGTAGCGATAGTGGTCCCGTCATTGAAATTATTGCTTTCAATAACCTGATTGCCGGTTTTCACTGGTACATCCAGCACCATTCCTTCAACCGTAGACCTTATCAAGGTATTCGCCGCACTGCCAAGTCCACTGGTGGTACCGGTTCTTACGATCTCATAATTCTGCTGGGCAGATTTATAATTTTGTTCAGCTCTTTTAAAAGCGGCTTCAGTAG
>JAHELO010000151.1 GCA_024644145.1 Christiangramia sp. | reverse complement strand
AAGGTCCCGAATTTTGTTTCAGGAAGAAGAACTTTCCGCAGGGGATTACCTGATGGTGGTTAAGAATAATTATTTCTGGGTAAAACCTACCAGTGAAGCCGGATTTATTGCCAATGGAGATATCGTCAAAGTACTGGAGATATTTGGTTTTAAGGAGTTGTATGGATTCCGTTTTGCTGAAGTTCAGGTTCAAATGGTAGATTATCCCAAAATGAGGCCTTTTGAAACTGTTATAATGCTGGATACACTAACCAGTAATACGCCTTCCCTTACTTATGAAGAATCTAATAGGCTTTATGAAGAAGTGAAAAAGGATTATGCTGATGAGCGCTCAAAGTACAAGCAGTTCATGAATATTAAGAATAACAAGTACTTCAATGCCCTGCAAATTAAGTTCTCCTATGCAATCACCTGCCATAAATCTCAGGGTGGCCAGTGGAAGAATGTGTTTATAGAACAACCATACCTGCCAAATGGAGTAGGTAAAGAATATCTCAGATGGCTTTATACCGCGGTAACCAGGGCGCAGGATAAATTATACCTGATAGGTTTCGGGGACGACTTTTTTGCATCTAACTAATTATTACTTTTACTTAAAAAATTTATGAAAGGACCAGTAAAGAATAAGATTATTGCTATGATTCCGGCGCGATATGAGGCTTCACGTTTTCCTGGGAAACTAATGAAGGACCTTAATGGGAAAACAGTGATAACCCGTACCTACGAGGCTGCTGTAAACACCGGGCTTTTTGATGAAGTGTATGTGGTTACTGATAGTGATAAGATCTTTGATGAAATTGTAAATGAAGGGGGGCAGGTACTTAGAAGCAATAAAGAGCACGAGTGTGGCAGTGATCGCATTGCCGAGGCTGTAGAAAAAATGGATGTGGATATTGTGGTTAATGTACAGGGAGATGAACCCTTTATAGATAAGAACAGTCTGGCCAGTCTGTTGGAAGTTTTTCAGCAGGAAGGAGCAGAAGAGATAGATCTTGCTTCATTAAAAACTCCTTTAAAGGAAAGTGATGAAATCACCAACCCTAATAATGTGAAAGTGATCACTGGAAAAGATAATTTTGCACTGTATTTTTCAAGATTCCCTATTCCTTATCCTAGAGACACTTCGGCAAATGTTACCTATTATAAACATATTGGTATCTATGCATTTAGAAAATCTGCGCTGATGGATTTTTACCGGTTACCAATGTTACCTCTGGAAGCTGCCGAAAAGATTGAATGTATAAGGTATCTGGAATATGGAAAGAAAATCAGGATGGTCGAAACCACGGTAAAAAGTATAGGAATAGATACGCCTGAAGATTTGGAAAAAGCCCGTAAGATCTTTAGTTAGTACTAACGGCTTCTTTATAGGTTTTAAGTGCCCTTTCCCGGGCTTCCTTATGGTCCACCATTTTTTCCGGATAATCATCGGTTCCATATTCCTGAACCCATGTTTTGATATATTCCTCATTCTTATCAAATTTTTTGATCTGCGTGGTAGGATTAAAGATCCTGAAATATGGTGCTGCATCAACTCCACTGCCTGCTACCCATTGCCAGTTACCAACATTAGAAGACATTTCATAATCCAGTAACTTTTCGGCGAAATATGCTTCTCCCCAGCGCCAGTCTATTAACAGGTGTTTGCAAAGAAAAGAACCGACCAGCATTCGTATTCTGTTATGCATGAATCCGGTTTCATTTAACTGTCTCATTCCTGCGTCCACGAGCGGATATCCGGTTTTTCCCTCTTTCCATAGCTCAAATTCTTTCTCATTGTTTCTCCATCTTATCCGGTCATATTTTTTCTTAAAAGAATTGGTAACGGTATCAGGGTAGTGATAGAGTATTTGCATGAAAAATTCTCTCCATATGAGTTCGTTCAAAAATGTTTTATTGCGTTGTTTATCTGCTTCCCGTACCATTTGGCGAATACTTACAGTACCAAATCTAAGATGTACTCCAAGCCTGGAGGTTCCATTTTTAGCGGGATAATCTCTTGTTTCTTCATAGTCATTTATCAGGCCGGGAGTCAATTGATACTCAGGAACTTTTATACTAGACCTTTTAAATCCAATGTCGCTAAGATCAAGATTGGGAAGTCTGCTATGTTGATACAGGTTATCCATATACCTGGTCGTATAATGAAAATCCATATCCATTTTACTGAAAGTTTCCCTCCACAGGTTCTTGTAGGGTGTATACACTACATAGGGATCACCGTCCTTCTTTACTACTTCATCTTTTTCGAAGATCACCTGATCTTTATAATCAAGGAATTCTATATTCTCAGTAGCTAAAAGATTTAAAATCTTTTTATCCCGCTCTTTTGCGTAAGGTTCATAATCACGATTTGTAAAGACTTTTTTGACCTCAAAATCTTTGATCAATCCCTCAAATATATTTTCAGGTTTGCCATGATACATGGCCACGGAACTACCATGATTGTCTTGCAGTTCTTTTCTCAATTTTTGAAGCTGATCGAAAATAAAGGTTACCCTTGCATCATCTTCCGGCAACTTTTCAAGGATCTCATTGTCAAAAATAAAGATTGGAACCACAGGGAGATCGTCCTGCAGAGCAGCTTTAAAACCGGCATTATCGTTGAGTCTAAGATCTCGCCTGAACCAAAAAATATTAATTTCCTTTCCCATTAATTGCTGTTAATGGTTGATAGACCACCATCCACGCCAAGAATCTGCCCTGTAATCCATGAACTATTGTCGCTTAATAAAAAAGCAGCCAGGTTAGCAATATCTTTTGCCGCTCCTATTCGTTTCAATGGATGTCGCTTGTTCATTCTATCCCTCTTATCATCATTAGAGAGTAATTTTTCTGCCAGGGGAGTATCTGTTAGAGATGGTGCAATTACATTAACCCTGAAGTTGGGTGCATATTCCGCGGCCAGCGATTTTGCAAATCCTTCTATTGCTCCCTTCGCAGCAGCCACGTTGGTATGAAATGGCATACCGACTTTTACTGCCACGGTACTGAAAAAAACCAGGCTGGCCTGCGGTGATTTTTTCAATTTATCTAATACTCCCTGTACAGAGCGTACCAAACCAAAAAAATTAAGTTGCATTTCCTTCTCGAAACTTTCCGGCTTTATCATTTTAAAAGGCTTAAGGTCTATACTGCCAGGACAATATACCAAACCGTCCAGTTGCTCGGGTAGATCAAGGCTTTGAATATCATCTTTTAATACGTCGAATTCTAGGTGTTTTATCTTATTTAAATTCAGCGAGCCCTCGTTCCGGGAAGCAATTATAATATTATGACTGTCATTCAATAATTCTGCGATCTGAAATCCAATACCGGTGGAACCTCCAATTAATAAAATATTCTTTTTCATAGTCCTTAATTTAAAATATCTCGCTTCAAATATTCCTTATTCCTCTCCTGAAATTCTCCAAATAATGTCCTTAGTTTTTCCCGTCGGTAATTGAAGATCTCCTGTAGTTTAGGTGCTACAAGGATAGGATGAACCAATCTGCCTAAAAATCCCAAGGGTAATTTATAATCTATAATATCCTCCATTTCAACTCCACCATCTATTGGCCTTATAAAATGTTTATGATGCCAAAGTGAATAGGGACCAAAGCGCTGCTCATCTACAAAATATTCTCCCTGTTTAACATGGGTTATCTCTGTAACCCATTTGGTCTTTATGCCGGCAACAGGAGTGACGAGGTATTGAATAATCTGCCCTGCGTACATAGGTCTGTCCCCTCCAGATAGGATCTCAAAACCCATATAATCTGGAGTTATTGTCTTAAGATTTGCTGGATCTGAAAGGAAATCCCAGGCTTCCTTCTGACTTATGGGTAATTTTTGAAGGCTTTGAAGGGTATACAATTTCATGAGAAATATTTTAGTAAAAGTATAATTAATTTTGTTTAAAAATAAATATTAATAGTTAAACAAAAATTAAAGATAAGTGTTGATATTTCTTGAATATTCTTCTCCTAACAAGCTTCTTGCTATATTTACATGAAACTAAAACTATAATAAGCATGAAAAAATTATTATCTATTGCGATTATTTTCTGCCTTACGCTTTCTGTAAGTGCACAAATTCAAACTCCACAGGCCAGCCCTGCCGGTAAAATCGAGCAAACTGTAGGACTTACAGATGTGAGTGTTGAATATTCCAGGCCTGGAATGAGAGGAAGAACAATTTTTGGAGACCTGGTACCTTACGGAGAAATATGGAGAACCGGGGCGAATGCCAATACAAAGATCACCTTTAGTGATGATGTCAAGATAAATGGGAAAGAACTTAAAAAAGGATCTTACGGTATTTATACAATCCCAAACAAAGATTCCTGGGAAGTTATGTTCTATTCATCTGCAGATAACTGGGGAGTACCTCAAAACTGGGATGAGAGCAAAGTAGCTGTGAAAACTACAGCAGAAACAATGGAGATGCCTATGGAAATGGAAACTTTCACTATTTTGATAGACGACCTTAAAAATGACTCTGCCAGCCTTAACTTTATCTGGGCAAATACTATTGCCACAGTAAAAATGGAAGTCCCAACCAACGAGAAAGCTACGGCCAGTATCGAGAAAGTAATGAATGGTCCTAGTGCGAACGATTACTTTGCTGCAGGTTCATTCTATCACGAATCTGGAAAAGATCTTGAAAAAGCCTACAAATGGGTTAGTAAAGCTACCGAGATGGCCGGAGATGATGCCTTCTGGATGTTAAGAAGAAAATCTTTGATCGAGGCTGAAATGGGGAAGAAAGATGCGGCTATAGCTACGGCGAAAAGATCTTTAGCATCGGCTCAAAAAGCCAATAATGCAGATTATATTAAAATGAATAAAGAATCTATTGCAGAGTGGGGCGGAGGTAAGTAATTCTTAACCCTGTTAGTTTAAAGGTTTTCTGTAAAATTGATCGTAATCTGGTCCGGTTTTTCAGAAAACCTTTTTTTAGTACTCAAGTCCTGTTTCCTTGCGTATAGCATCCAATAAGCTCATTAGATCCCTGGTGTGTTCAAGGCTCCAAACATCACTTTCTGTCTTTCCCTCTTGCAGCATTTTTGTAACATGCTCAGCTTCATAATTATATCCAGTAGTTTGAACTCCAAAGTCTATCGTTTCTTCCTTATCTTCTGAAATGATTTGTACAGAGGTAGGTTCATGAAATCTGGTATTTAGAATCATCTTTCCTCGTTCCATTTCAATCTCGGCAATAGTTGGTGTT